>JAPLUH010000229.1 GCA_026397675.1 Verrucomicrobiota bacterium | reverse complement strand
CTAGAGAAGCACCGACATGAAGTTTACGGGCTGGCACCGTGTAGTACCGCCGAAGGCCTCAGTCGCAATGCACGCCCAGCGTCTGGTTGTGATGACAACAATTGGTGTGCCCCCGGCGACAGGCGTGGCAGTGCTGGCAGTTCAAGTACGGCTCGACGCTGCACCGATCTCCGGGACGCACCGTCGTAACCCCTTGACCGACGCTCACCACTTCGACACCCAGTTCATGCCCTGGAATCCGCGGGTAGGAGAAGAAGGGCATCTTGCCCAAGTAACCTCCGAGGTCGGTGCCGCAAATGCCCACTTGATGGACGCGGACCACGGCCTCACCCGGGCCGGGAGCGGAGGGTTCGTCGATATCGATGACCCGGAATGATCCGGGCTTTTCCAGTTGAATGGCCTTCATACGCGGGGATTGAGTCGCGGATCGATGGGCACGTCCGCGGGTCAGACAACTGAAGGGAAACACCGCCTGCGAGGCGAGAAAATCGTTCCAGATTGCCAACCACGATTCTGTTGACGCCCTACAGCCAATGGAACAGCTTAAAAATAACCCCCATGAAATTGTTGTCGCCAACCCATCGGCCCCCTCGCTGTGGCTTCACGCTCATCGAGTTGCTCGTCGTCATCGCCATCATCGCCATCTTGGCGGGCATGCTCCTGCCTGCATTGGGAAAAGCCAAATCCAAGACCCTTGGCATCCAGTGCATGAACAACAACAAGCAGATGATGATGGCTTGGCGACTGTACGCCGATGATAATCAGGGTCTGCTTGTCAAATCTCTGGCTGGCGGACCCGAGGATAACTTGCGCGTTCTACTCGTGGCGGGATCCGCCAGCGATTCTCCGACCAACACCATCGATAAGAGCCCCCTGATGAAATACATGGGCAATTCTCGCGAGGTTTGGAGATGTCCCGCGGATCGAACAACTCGGATAGAAGCTGGCAAAAAAGTTCCGCGGGTCAGAAGCCAATCCATGAGTCAGGTGTTTGATTATGGTGGGTGGTTGCCGTCACCTCCGTACAAGACTTACGGGCGATTGGACCACATTGTGAATCCGACCATGACTTGGGTGATGGTGGACGAGCATCCCGATAGCATTAACGATGCGGCCTGCGCCGTTCAAATGGTGCAGCCGGATGCCAAGTCCGGAAACATCATCGACTTCCCGGCTGCTTATCACAACGGAGCCGCGGGCTTCTCCTTTGCGGATGGCCATTCGGAGATTCATCGATGGGTCGGCAGCAAGATCCGAACATTCGGCCGAGGCAGCAACACCGGGTTGAATGTCCCGGCGGGAGATTCCCTCGTCGACGCTAAATGGTGGTCGAGTGTGACCACCGTGGGTCCGGGTTATCAATGAGAGCGGTCCGATAAGACACCCGGACCAAGACCCTCCGGATCCAAAAAAACGGGAGTGGAAGGCGCTGAGCCCCACTCCCGTTTTTCTTGGTTTATTCCCACCGCCCGCGAGCGAGCTCCATTATTTCTTGGCCTTGGTCGCCTTGGTCACCTTGACCTTGGCTTGGGGCTTTTCGGAAATCGGCTGCTTCGGCTGTTGTTGCCAGTCGGCGATCGCCTCATTGGCCCAAATGTCGGCAATGGCCTGACGGCGACGCACCACCGAGGTCTTCTTGCCGTGGACCAAGATCTCGGTCGGCAACGAGCGGCTGTTGTAATTGGAGCCCATCACCGACCCGTAGGCGCCGGCGCTCAACAGCGCGAGGGTGTCGCCTTCTCCAACCTTGGGCAGCGGACGATCCTTAGCGAAGTAGTCACCACTCTCGCAAACCGGCCCGACCACGTCGGACGACACCTTAGCCCCAGCCTTCTTCGTCAGCGGCACGATTTCATGGAAACTGTCATAGAAGGCCGGCCGGATGAGGTCGTTCATCGCGGCATCCACGATGACGAAGTTCTTCTTACCGGTCTTCTTGATGTACTCGACTCGGGTGACCAAGGCGCCCGCGTTGCCGCTCATAAACCGACCCGGTTCGAGGAGGATCTTTAGGCCCAAAGGCTTGAGGAGAGGGAGCAACGTTTTCGCGTAGAGATCCGGAGTGAGGATTTTTCGACCGGCGGCCGTCTTCCACCAGGCAACGTCGCCGGAGGCAAGGGCATCCTCGTAAACAATGCCAATGCCGCCCCCGATACTGAAGAAGTCAAAGCCATGGCGGGCGTTGAGCTTGGTGACCAGCGGGCCCACCTTCTCGACGGCCTTCCGGAAGGGCTCAACATCGGTCAACTGGGAACCGATGTGCATTTGCAAACCCCGCAGACGGATATTCGGCAATTTGGCGGCCCGAGCGTAAACGGCTTCGATAGACTCAAACTGGATGCCGAACTTGTTGTCGTAAGTGCCAGTCGTGATCTTGGCGTGCGTGTGCGCATCGACGTTGGGATTCACCCGCACGGCCACCGGGGCAATCTTCTTAAGCTTCACCGCCACCTTGCTGATGCGCGCCAACTCGGCCTCGGATTCGACATTGAAGCTGTAAATGCCCTGCTTGAGCGCAAAGGCGATTTCCTCCTCGGTCTTACCGACTCCAGCAAAGACGCATTTGCCAGGATCACCGCCGGCGGCAATAACCCGCTGAATCTCACCGGCACTGACCGTATCAAACCCACCCCCGAGGTCCGCGAAAGTGCGGATCACAGCCAGGTTGGAGTTGGACTTCATGGCGAAGCAGATCAGGTGATCCAGCGGCGCCAGAGCGGTATCGAGCTTGGAGTAGTGATCGGCGAGGGTGGCCTGCGAATAGACGTAAAGCGGAGTTCCGTGCTCGCGGACGAGGTCCGAAAGCGCGATGTCCTCGCAGAAGAGTTCCCGACCGACATAGCGAAACGAATGCATCGACGGGTTTTGTGCCACAGAGCAGACCTGGAGATCAACCGCGACCACTGTCTATAACCCCGGTATAAAAAAAGGCGGCGGGAAACCCGCCGCCTTCATTGGCTCTCGAAGAGCTCCGGTTCAAACCCGGACCGAGATAAGTTAGGCTCCCATGCCGTCTTCGAAGCTGCCGCCTGCCTGCGGGAAACAAAGATTCTTGGCGACGTAGGCAATGCCATCGGCCGAACAGAAATCCAGAGCCTTGTGAGCGCTCTCAGCCTCAACCACCAGCGGAGCGGATTCACAGCCGTGCAGCTTGCAGTAGCGGTCTTGGTAACCCACGGCCAAGAGCAGCTCGACGTAGCGCTGCATGTTGAGGTCACCGCTGCCAAGGTCAGTGAACTGCATGGCCCGACGGGTCCAGTTGGACTCCATGGTCCGCAGCGGGAATCCCGGGCGGATCACGAAGTTTTTAACATGGGCGGCATAGATGTACTTGCCGACTTTTAGGAAACGGCTCTCCCACGATTCACCTTCCCAGCAGTGAGACGGATCGGCGTTCACCGCGAGGCAGGGATCGTTATCGCAAATTTGCACCAGCATCAGGAAGTCATCGGCCGTCATGGCGGCGGTGCCGGGATGGATTTCGTGGCACAGCTTCAGACCTAGACTGTTGGCGTGCTTGCGCAACTTGGCTGTCTTCTTGACGAAGCGCTCTTGGCCTTCCTTAACCAAATCAAAACCAGATCCTCCCCAGAAACCCCAGGGGTAACCGCTGGCCAGTTCCCAACCAAAGGCCACGCCCCAAAACATGGGCATGGACTTCACGCCGAGGTCCGCCGAGAGATCCATCAGCTTGAGGAGGTACTTCTCGTGCCAGGCCTCGATCTTTTCGGGCGAGAGCTTGGCGACATCAGGTGCGATGAAGGGGTTTCCGGACTTCGTGCCGGTCCAGGCACTGGTGTGCACCCAGAACGGGCAGTGGGAGGAGATACCGTCTAAGCGCATGCCCCGGCTGCTGAACGCGCTGGCGATGTCCTTGGCCTTTCGGAAGCCACCCTTGCCATCGCCCAGCATGTAGTTGCTGGGCTGTGCGCCGGCGGCACCGGCGTTCTTGGCATAGTCGAGGAACTGCTCAAGGGACTTTGCGCCGTGCTGGGCGCCTTCGATCGAAGCGTGGTAGGCGTTGGGCATAAAAATGGTGTCGATAGAATTACCGGACGATGGACGGAGGTGGAACTAACCGCTGGAACCAATGCAGGCAAATCGAAACCGCCAAATTCTATGTTTTTCCAACAAAAACGAGCCAGTGATTCAGCGGGAAATCTCTAGGCAGAGCAGGTGAGCCCGATCCCTGAAGAAGAAACGCCCGAGCGCCAACGCAGGCAGGGCGCGTGCTCCCGAACTCCCAGCCTGGAATCGACCCTTTTCAACAGGCTTCTCCGGGTTGGCTTCCAAAACGCGCACTTCGCCACTCTCCATGAGCAGTAGGAGTTTCCGACCCGCCGCCAAAACCGATCCCGATCCGGCCCGCTCCAACGACCAACCGACCTTCCCGGAGCTGGCCTCGATGCAGCGGAAGTCGGGACCGGATTCCTGGCGTCCATGGAATCCATACAAGAAACCATTCACCAACACCGGAGTGGCAAAGTGGGATGATAGGGACTCGTCACCTGACCACGCGGGCCGAAGGGTCTTTCCATCGGGTTTGAGCAAGACGGCCCCAACGCCATAGCTGGAAGTCATAAAGACTCCGTCCCCCACGGCGATGGGCGAGGCGGCATTCACGCTGGCATGCATGCGAGCTCGCCACGGAAACCGAGCCCGCTCCGCACCGTTGGCCGGATCCAGCGCCAACAAACCGGCACAACACAGGACTTCCTGCTGACCGGCCCGTGTTCGCGGCACCGGAGAACCGTATCCGGCTTCGTCGGTTCCGGCCTTCCAAAGAACCCGTCCGTCACTGACCGCAAAAGCCACCACGCAGGCCTCCGGGCCTCCCACCTGAACGATCAACTGATCGCCGAGCAACAGCGGTGAACTGCCAAAGCCGAAGAAGCCGGGCTCGGCTCCAAACCGCTCCGCGCAGTCGACCTGCCAGAGAAGTCGCCCCTCGGTCGCTGAAAGCGCTCGGAGCTTGCCGGAGGCTCCGAGAGCAAACACCCGTTGGTGATCGGCCGCTGGAGTGGCTGAGGGACCTTCAGTCCCACCAAATTGGGCCGAATACGACGTGGGCAAGGCGTGTTTCCAACGCAGGCTTCCATCTGTCACGTGATAGGCTGATAGCACCTCCTGACCCTCCGAGCGATGGAACAAATAGACGCTGTTGGACACCACGATCGGTCCGGAAAAACCCTCACCGACCGCCGCCTTCCAGCGCAATGGCCAGCCTTCCTTGGGCACCGCATCCAAAGCCGTTGAAGAGCTTTGCCCATCGCGGGTCGGGCCAAGGAATTGCGGCCAATCTGCTGCCGCCGAAGCCGAAGAAACGGCCACGCTGAGAACGGCGATGGCGGAGGCGAGGAGTCGAACAGAGCGGCGGATCATGGGGACAAGCGCTTCAAGGATTGCCCGCCGATAAGACTCCCACCGCCGGCGCATGTCCATGGGGTTTGGGGCCCGTCAGCGCTCCGAATCCATCCCCTGAGCGTCGCCGCTGCGGATCAGCTCGACCGAAGGCGCAGGGATGTTTGCTGAAAGGACGCTGCTTATTTTTTGTCGGCACCGGTCACATCTATAGCCATGGAGATCTTGTTGGCACCCGCGGCCTTAATCGTGTCGAGCACCCGCAGCACGTTACCATGGGTCGTTTGGTAATCGGGCTTCAGATAAAACGGATAGTTGGTGTTCGAGGCCACCTTGGCTTCCACCCGTCCCGCCAATTCCGAAAAGGGAACCAGCTTACCACCCACCTTCAAGTCGCCCTCGCGATCGATGACGATCTCCATCATGTCAGGCTTTTCCGACGACTTCGGGGCGACGGCCGACGGCAGATCCATTTGCAAGGTGCGCAGCCGATTCATGGTCAGGGTGACCATCATGAACGCGGCCAAGAGGAAAAACATCACGTCAATCAACGGGATGATCTCAACACGGGCTTTCTTGACGGAGGTGGGCGATCCCAGGTGCATAAGGGCGTGTCGGTCAGGGGAGAATGTTAGTTCCGACTGCGTTCAGCTTCCTTGGTCACGAAGGACACTCGAGTAAAGCGGGCGGAACGCACCTGCTGAAGGACCCCGCCAATGGCCCGGTAGGGGGCGGATTTGTCGCCGGTAATAAAGACCGGCGTCTTGGGATTTTGTTTGTAGCGCGAGTTCAGTTCCTGGATGAGCGCCGTGGTGTCCACGATATTGGTACCGATGGCGACGGTGCCGTCCTTCTCAACACCAATGTTGATGACATCCGGCTTGAAGTCGTCGGACGCCCTTTTGGCATCGATGAGTTCCATGGGCCGAGTCTTCGACTGCTGCAGGCTTAAGGACACCATCATGAAGGCGGCCAGAAGGAAGAACATCACGTCGATCAGGGGCACGATTTCGATGCGTGCCTTCTTAATCGGGACGGGCGAGGAAAACTTCCCTCGCTTCCCGCTGGTTGATGCGGCACTTCGGCCGCCTCCTCCTCCAGCCATAGGTCAGGCGTTCTTGGCTGCGGTTTCGCGGCGGAAGGCCACGGTGTCAAAGCCTTCCTGCTTGGCCTTGGTGACCATGACCTCGACATTGGTCGCAGCCGTCTCGAGGTCGAACTTCAGCGCCTCCATCATCTCATTGTAAATATTGAGAAAGAAGACGCCGATAATGGCGATACCCAGACCGGCGGCCGTAGCGATGAGTGCCTCGCCAATGCCGCCCTGGATCTCAGTCATGGCTCCAGCGATGCTCGATTCGCCCATCTTCTGAAAGGAACCCATGATGCCGGTCACCGTGCCCAGCAACCCGAGGAGCGGGGCCAGCGTAATGCACGTGTCGATGAGCACCATGAACCGCCCGGCCCGCTTAATTTCCATGCCGGCGGCCACTTGAAGCGCACCTTGGAGGGATCCGTGCAAGTGAGTCAAACCGTGGTAAATCATGCGCACGACCGGATCGTTCGATCCCTGCGTCTGGGCGACGGCAGCCTTGAAGTCGCTGTTTTCCATCGCGCCCAAGGTGTTTTCTAGCTGGGTCGCATCGCGACGACGCCCAAGGAGAAACCAAAATATTCCGCGCTCAGCGACGACCGCAAACAGGATGATGGCAACAAGAGCGATCGGATACATGATCGGTCCGCCCTTGGTGAAGTATTCGGCTAGGGTATTTGCGAGCATTGTGGCGTCAGTCGGGTGGGTTAAAAAACGACGGTTTGGGAATCGGAAGGGGTTAGATCGAAAGTCTCAAGATGTCACCGAAGGCGGTATTCGAAGGGAATGATCCAGTCTCCGGCATCCTCAGGGCGGAAACGCCAAAGTCTGCGAACATGCTGACGAAAGGCATTGTCTAGTGTGGAGCTTCCGGAAGAGGCCAGAAGCTTCAATTCCGTGATCCCACCGGTGACATCAATCGTAACCAGATACTCCCCTGATCCAGTTTCTCGACGGATTTGTGCTTCCCGGGGATAGGAAGGTTCTGGTGTGAAACGTCCGGTACCCGCCCCCTTGCCGGCGTCGAAACGACGGGGTCCGGTCGGAGCCGCCGAGACGTTACGGCGGGTCTCCCGTGGCGGAGGCACGGCGAAGTTGGGGTCCTTGGAAATAATGACCGGCCCCTTCACTTCGACAGCGAACGCGACATTGGCATCGGCCGGTGCCACCACGACCGCGGGCACAGACACCGGTTCGGCCGGAGCAGGCTCATCGGGGGGGAGTTCATCCTCGGTCAGGACTTGCTGCTGAGTCTCCTGTTTGAATTCACGGACCTCCACCGGCTGGACCACGTCTTCAGCGGTAAACTTCTGGAGTGCAAGGCCAGGAGGGTGAGCAATTCCGAACACTCCGCTTGCCAGAAAGAGCGCACACACCGTGTTCATCCAGATCAAGCGTCGACCGGTGTCCTCAGCCGCCTGCGGGAGACTGGATCGATACAACTCGGATCGTAGCGTGTAAATGGAACCCACGGCGACAGAAGCAAACGCGGCCCTCATAATTAGAAATTCCTCCTGGAAACAGGGCGGCCGCTAGGAGAGTGGTCCTGATATTCTCGGCGTTGAAGGTCTACTCTAGAAGGTGTGCGGAGGCCTAGCCCCACGGCATCGTTTCGAATAGGAATACCAATGGGGATCAGCTCCCAAACCGGAGGTTGTTGAATCTCGCTCCACTGTATCGTGCCCCGCTGTATCGTGCCCCACTGTTTTTCAACCCACTGACGCAAACCATGCGCCCACGCTCTCAAGAGACCGGTGACACCAGTCTTGGAACAGACAATCTGTAAAAATTGAGCCAGATATCTCATTTCCGCTGCTGATGTTCTGGGAAGCGAACTTTGTGCCATTCAAACGAATCGTGAAGCATTTGGAATGTGATTAAAATTCATCATTCAGCAACTGTTTGATGGGTGCGCTTCATGATTAAGGAGAGATCCCCCGAGATAATCCACTTCCGCCCGAAACTCTTCGTGTCAATTGCGCGGAGTCAGGACCACCTGGGTCCCGGTGATAATATCGTGCAAGGCGCGCTGTTCCGGAGCCAAGACCATGAGGTACCCCAAACCGAAACTAAGGACGCTGAGCAATTCGGCACAGTAGCGGCGAAAGGCCCCTCCATAACCCAGCGGCAAGCCTTCGAGGGAGACCACGCGGAGGCCCAGCAGCCGTTTTCCGGGAGTGGCTCCGAAACGCCCCTGAAATCCCACGCTATAAACTAGGCTCACTGCGGTTTAGATCGCCGTGAAAATCAGTTGGAACCTTAACAGCAACCAAAGATCGGGCTGCGCATCGCCGGTCAACTCCAGCTGCCCCTGCACTTGCTGCAGAAGATCCTGAAGAGATTCACGCCAGGGCATCACCACCAAGTTCGCCAAAAATAAAATCACCATCCAGTCAGCCACGAAGGCCACCAGGCGGGGCACAAACCCAGCTCGGTAGAAAGCCGGAGCCGAGGGTGCTTCGGCCTCGATTTCCCGACGGGGCAGATCCCAGACCAGCTCATGACGCGCCGAAGCCAAGAGCCAACGTTCATCGGCCTCGCTCCAAACCAACGTCGCTGGACCCAACCGCCCCTCCTGGGCCCATTCGCGGAATTCCTCCAGCGAACCAGAGTATTCGCGGCCATCCGAACCAATCATCGTGTAGGGTGAAGACATGAGCGAGGACGCTGACATAGTGCCTCCGTGCAGAATCAGCAACCGACTTCATGATTGAAGATATTTAACGCGTTGCGGTTGAAACCGTCTCCGGTTCCGGGTGTCCTTGGTTTCAGCGTCGTTCCCCCCCTCATGAATTCCTCCGACTATCCTGCCGTTTCCGTCGCCGCGATCGAACAATTGACCGCCCGTCGACAGGCGTTGGTTGAGCAAATTGGCAAAGTCGTCATCGGGCAACAGGAGATTATCGACAACACCTTGCTGACACTGTTTGCCGGCGGCCATGCGTTGATCACCGGGGTCCCGGGTCTCGCCAAAACATTGCTCATTCGCTCCCTCAGTCAGGCGGTGGACCTCCAGTTCAACCGCATCCAGTTCACCCCCGACCTGATGCCCAGCGACATCACTGGAACGGACGTCCTAGAGGAGGATCCAGAATCCGGCCGACGACGACAGGTGTTCCTGCCGGGACCTGTGTTCGCCAATCTCATCTTGGCCGACGAGATCAACCGGACACCACCCAAGACCCAGGCCGCGATGCTCGAGACCATGCAAGAGCGGCAAGTCACCGTTGGCGGGAAGACCTACCCGCTGCCGAAGCCGTTCCATGTGTTCGCCACCCAAAATCCGATCGAACAAGAGGGCACCTACGTGCTGCCCGAAGCCCAAGCCGATCGGTTCATGTTTTGCCTGAACACGACCTATCCCTCCGTGGCCGACGAAGAACGGGTGGTGCGAGAAACGACCGGCACCTCGCAAGCGATCATCACACCCGTCATCACCGGACCTGAACTCATCGAGGCACAGAAACTGGTGCGCAGTGTGCCCGTCAGTGACGAGGTGATCGCCTACGCGGTGCGGCTGGTTTCCCGCACTCGGCCCGAAACATCGGAAGCCCCGGCCTACATTCGCGAGTTTGTGCGTTGGGGAGCCAGTCCGCGTGCCTCTCAGTTCCTCGTGCTGGGGGCCAAGGCCAACGCAGCGACCACCGGCCGCCTCTGCGCGGACGAAGAGGGCATACGGCGTGTGGCCCGACAAGTCCTACGCCACCGCATTAATCCCAACTTCAACGCCCGCGCCCAGAAGGTGGATGTGGAGATCTTGATCGACCGTCTTCTAAAGGACGTTCCCATTCGCTAAGCCGGATCCATTGCCAGACTTGTTCAAGCCATGTCCACACCCCTCCCCATCGACTCGCGCTTGCTAGCGTCGGTGGAAGACCTGCCGCTCTTGGCCAGGACGGTCGTGGAGGGATTCCTCGATGGGCTTCACCGCAGCCCGTTCCTCGGCTACTCGACGGAGTTCGCCAGTTACCGCCAATACGTTCAGGGCGACAATCTCCGCCACCTCGACTGGAAGGTCTGGGCCAGGAGTGACGCGCTCTACGTCAAACAATTTGAGGACGATACCAACTACCGCGGCCAAATCTACCTCGACACCTCGGCCTCCATGGATTTCGGGACCGGGCCAGCCCACAAGTTCACCTTCGGCCGACTGCTGGCAGCCGCACTCGCCCACTTGATGATCCAGCAGCGGGATGCGCCCGGACTGGTTCTCTTCGGGCCAGACAGCCGTCAGGCGATCCCTTGCGCCAACTCCCGAAACCAGGCTCTGGAACTATTCGCTGCTCTGGCCCGAGCCCAAGCCGGCGGCAAGACGATCCTGGGACCGGACCTCTTTGGCATCGTCCAGACAATGGTTCGCCGCGGACTCTCAGTGGTCATCTCGGATTTTTTCACCAGCGATGATTCGGGCTTTGAACTGCTTCGCCAACTCCATGCCCACCGTCAAGAAACCATCGTCTTCCACCTCCTGTCTCCGGAAGAGCTGGAACTGCCCGAAACCGGGGAATGGATTCTGGAAGACAGCGAGACAGGCGAAGAACGCGTCGTCCATCTCGACGAGGCGCGCGAGGGATATCGTCAACGGCTCGAAGCCTTCTGTGATCGGTTGAAGAGCGCCTGCGACGGGTACGAATTCGACTACGTGCGCCTCTCGACCGGCAAGCCCCTCGACCAGGCCCTCATGACCTACCTCGACCGGAGGGGGTACCTGTGAATCACCTCAACGAGCCACAGCCCACTCACTGACCTTCGGCATGCCCTTCCTCTTCACCCATGCCTTCCTGCTGTCTGCCCTCGCAGGCCTCGGGATTCCCGTGCTGCTGCACCTTCTGCTCAAACAGCGCAATCCGCGGATGCGGGTCAGCACGCTGCGCTTCTTCGAGGTGATGGACACCCGCAGCTCCTCCCGACGCAAACTGCGGAACCTGTTGTTGTTATTGCTCCGGTTGCTGGTCTTCGCGCTGATCGTCCTCGCCTTCGCCCGACCCTACCTCCCGGAGGGTTGGGGTGGAACACCACGACCCAAGCACCAAGATGTGATCCTGGTGCTCGATCGGTCCCTCAGCCTGCGGGCCATTGATGCTGGCGAACCCCGCTGGCCGGCCGCATTGGTGGAGGCCCGCCGCCTCCTCGCCTCCTTGACCGAGAGCGATCGGGCCGCGCTGATCGGGATCGGGGAGCGCCCGGAGGTGCTTTCTAGTTTTGGACCGCCCTCCCTGATTCTGGATCGACTGAAGGATCTCCAACCTACCTCCAGTCGCGGCGATCTCACCGAGGCGCTTCGGGAGGCCTTGTCGCTCGTGGGGACGCTCAATTCACCCGGCTCCGCCTCCGTCACCGTCATCGGCGACCTCCAGCGGACCGGGGTGGACCGACTCGAGCGCGTTTCTCTGCCGCGGTGGCTGCCGATCCAATTCATCCGAGTCGGTCCTTCAGTCTCACCCAATGTGGCCGTCACCGATCTCCGACTTCCCGCCGAACCCAATGGACCCCTGTCGATCATCGTCGCCAATTACGGAGACCAGCCGGTGCAAAATCACACGGTCCGGTGCGTCCTCGATGGGCAGACTCTTTCCAAAATCACCTTCTCCCGAGGAGCCGGTGTCTCGGACTCTCTCGAATGGACGCTGCCGCGACTCAACGCCGGCTGGCATGAGGCCGAAGTCCAATTGGAAGTATCCGACGCATTGGCCGAGGACAATGTCCGCCGACTGGCATTCCAAGTCCCGGAACGCATCCGCGTCGTCGCCGTGGAAAGCCGCAATCAAGTTCGTTCGTTCGAAGAGCAGACCTTCTTTATTGCCGCCGCCCTCGACCCGTTCTTCGGCAGCACCAATTCGGGCCAAGGAGGGTTCGTGGTGGAAATCCTCCGCCCAGAGGCATTAGCGGCCGCCGTGGCACACAACGGCACACAAGCGCCCCCCGAAGTCGTGCTCCTGCCGGCGATGCGATCCCTGCCAGGTGACGCCATCGCCGCACTCAATACCTGGGTCGATCAGGGTGGTGGACTCTTCTTCTTTGGCGGCGACTCCCTCGAACCCTCCCGCTTCAATGCGGAGTTTGGCGCGCTGTCTCCGGCGCAATGGGGCTCACCGGTTTCGGCCGACGCGGAGGTGCCTTGGCGCATCGGTGCCTTCGACCGAACAAGCCCGGTCTTTCGGCCGTTCACAGAGGCTCGGTCCGGCGGTCCTGCCGTCGCTGAATTCACCCGTCGACACGCGGTGACCACCTCTCCACAGAGCACCGTGCTGGCACGGTTCGACGATGGACACCCCTTCCTCTTAAGTCGTTTTGTGGGCCGGGGCGCTGTGCTCTTGGCCAACACCTCGGCCGACACCGCATGGACGGATTGGCCCAAACACAAAAGTTTCGTTCCGTGGGTCATGGCGGCTGCCACCTGGCTGGCCGATCGTGGCGATGACCGCCTTCTGCGATCCTCCGATCCGCTCATCACCGGGACCGAGGGCCGTATCCCGTTGAGCAGCGGAGGCGCGGGCCTCACCGCGACCTCCACGAGGGCTGCTTCACCCTTAGCAACAGCCCCACCGCCCTTCGCCCGCTTCGCCCTCCAGGTACGACCCCGTTCTTATAGTCCGCCGCCGGCTCTCGACGTCCGAACCGATGGCACCGCGGTTTTCGAGGTCCCTATTTCCGGATTTTACAGCGTGAGCGATGAATCCGGTCAGGAGCGATGGCGTTTGGCCGCCAATCCACCGCCGATTGAATCGGACCTCGCCGCCTTGGAGCCCTCGGCCGCCGATGGGCGCTTAGCCCGTCGTACCGATGCCGAATCAGATCTGCCTCCCGGATGGTTCGGTAACGAACCCGGCCGACAGGAGTGGTGGCGTATCCTGCTGGCTGCAGCCCTAGCACTGCTGCTCATCGAAACCGTTGTCGCCAACCGCACCCACCCATGAACACACCCTCCGATGAAGCCCGCAGGCAACTGGCCCAGACCGCCGGACGCAAAGACGCCGCGCGACGCACCGGTGCGGTCGCGGCCATGGTGGCCGGACTCCTTCTGGGTTCGCTGACGGTGATGGTTATCGACTACAGCCTACTCCTGCCCATCGGGTTTAGGGTTCTGGCTTGGTTGGGTCTCCTGCTGGGCCTGGCACTCGGACTGCGCCAGTGGTTGCGCCTGCGCCGGCAATCCACTCCCCTGAAGGAGGCCGCTCTCGATCTGGAGGCGACCCGGCCTGAACTCGGTTGCGAAGTGTCCACAGCCGCCGAATACCTGTCGGGTGTCCGGACACCCACGGGGGCCTACGAATCCGAATTGGCGAGCGCCCTGAGTCAACGCGCGGCTCAGGTAGCCCACAGCGAGGAGGTTCCCTACTTGCGACGCCTCGGCCTTCCCGGGCTCCTCTTCGGTGGCAGCGTGCTGGCGGCCCTGGTGGGATTCTTAATCGTGGCGCCTCAGTCCGGTACGGCCCTGCTGCGCACCCTCGCCCCATGGTCGGAGGCCCGCTTCACCCAGTTGGTCGTCGAACCGGCCGGTGGCGAATTCCCGGTGGGCCATCGGCTGACTCTCACCCACCGGCTCTCAGGACGAATCCCCCCGTCGGTAGACTACCTATGGCGCTCCGAAGGCGACACTGGCTGGGAACGTCAGTCGGTGCCGGTGCTTTCCAATGCGGTCGCGTTCCAGACCCTGACGGTGACCACATCCGGTACCTTCCGCATCCGCGCCGGTGACACCCTCTCCCCAACCTATTCTCTGGTGGCCTACGTCCCACCCGAGGTGGCTCGCCTATCGATTCGGCTCCTCTCTCCGACCTATTCCGGCCTTCCCGAACTGCGCCAATCTTCTCCGCCCATCACCGCCCTGCGTGGCTCGCGAGCGTTATTCGAAGTGACAGGAAACGTCGCGCTGGGCCAAGCCGAGCTGCGGCTCACCAACGGCACGGTCGTCGCATTGAAGGCCGCCGAGTCGAACCTCTGGCGCGGCGAGTTCATCGTCTCCGCCGATTCCGAATATTCCATTCTGATTACCGACACGCGGGGCCGACCCTCCCTCGCCAATGCAACTCGACATCCGATCCGCGCCCTTCCCGACCTGCCGCCCAAGGTGGACATCACCGAGCCGGGCGAAGACATCCGCGCCGACCCAGACGAGATCATCCCGCTAAAAGTCGCCGCTTCGGACGACTTCGGATTGGATTCGATCACCCTCGTCTACCACGTGCTCGGCGGTCCTGAGCAACGGCTAGAGGTCCGCGATCGCAACCTCAAGGACGGACAGACCCTCGGCGCGGTGGTCCTCCGTCTGGGCAGTCTCGGGCTCAAGCCCTACGATGTGGTCTCTTATTACGCTGAAGCCCGCGACAACAACACGCTCGACGGTCCCGGGATCGGTCGCTCACCCACGTATTTCATCGAACTGACCGATCGCTCCGGTCCGGCGCCCTCGAAGCGCCAAGGGCAACCCCAACAGCGCCTCAACCTCATCGCCATCCAGAAGGGGCTCTTGGCCGAGACCACGGCCACGCGGACCAATGCACCCGCCAAGACCTTCCAGGACCTATCTCAGCGGCAACGCGAGGCCCGCGAATTCACCGCCCGTTACCAACAGAAGCTGGAATCCATGAATGCGCCCAAGTCCGCCCAGTTCGCGCTGGACGAAGCCCTAGAAGGCATGGACGACGCTGCTCGCGCCTTGGAACGACAAGCGCCCCAAGGAGCTTTACCCTCCGAAGAGAAAGCCCTAGCCGCTCTCTACCGGGCCATCAAAGCCATGCCGCAGCTCAAAAACCTTCCGACCGAACCCGAGCTCTCCGATAAACCGCCTGAAGAATCTCCGCCCGAACCGCAACCTCCCCAGGTCGTGTTGGAAGGCATCGACAAAAAGCCCCAGAAGCCGGCCAATGCGGCCGAACTGGAGAAGGCCCTCGCGGAGGCGCTGGCACTGGCCAAGGCTCAATCTGAATTGGCCCGCCTGGTGGAAGGGTCTAATCCTGCCAAAGCTCAAAAGCCCACCCCGGGTGAAAAGCCCGGACAAAAAGGGCCCGAGGGCAAGGCAGGCTCACCGGATAAAAACAGCCCGCCGAGCGAGACCGGGAAACCGGGGAAACCGGGGAAATCTCAACCCTCTCCGGCGAGCCCACCCAGCCCGGGTGAAAAGCCCGGCAACCCGGGTGGAGAGCCTGGCGGACCCGGTAAGCCGGAAGATCGCGCCATGGCCGAGCGTCAGAAACGTCTTCAGGATCAAGCCCGCAAACTGGCTGAAAAGATCGCCCGAATGAAGAGCCCCGAGGCTCGCGAGGCGCTCGCAGCCAGCAAACGCATGGAGGCCGCCGCCCAGCAAATGGCCCAGGCCGCCGAGGCGCTGGGGGATGGCCGCAGCGAGTCGGCCGAAACCAGCAGCAGCGTGGCGGCGGCCGGGGTCCAGTCCGCGGCCGACTTGCTGGAGCGAGCCCTGAGGCAAGGTCCTGAGCGCACGGATGTTTCGGCCGAGCAAGCCCCTCGACAGTTCGAGGAACAAATTAGCGAGTACTTCCGTCGCCTCACCCGGGCCCAATGACCTCCGCACCCTCACTATGATGCAGTTCACCCAATTGCCAGAGCCACGGTGGCTGATCCTTGCGGGGATCATCACCGTCAGCCTATTGGCACTGAGCTATGGGTACGCCCGCGGTCGGACGCAGCCCTGGGTTCGGGCCCTGTGCGGCCTGCTTCGCCTGACAGCCCTCGTCGGGCTGGTGCTATGCCTGATGGATCCCCAGTGGATTGAAAAAAATATCCATCCACGCCGGACCCGCTTGGCGGTGCTCATCGACACCTCCCGCAGCATGGCCACCACCGACGTTCCTGGAGGCCGATTGGCCGCGGCAAGAGCCTGGATCGCCCACCATGTCTTGCCGGCCAAGCCGGGCTCGGTGGATGTGCTGGCCTTGCGTTTCAGTGACGTCATGACCCTTGAAACCAATGGCATTGCCGAACCGGCTGAGGGTCCTTCCTCTGGGCTTTCCCGCGCGCTGGACTCCCTGCTCACGCTGCCATCAGAAGATCCCCTGACCAGCGTGCTCTTGGTCTCCGATGGCATCGAGACCCAGGGTCTGGATCCGGAGACGGCCGCTCGCCGCCTGCGTCGCCACGGGCTGCGCGTCCACACCCTCCTGAGCGGCACCACCAACGAAGTGCGGGATGTACGCATCACCGGCCTTGAGGTCCGACGCGCGGTGGCTGAGAACGCGCCGTCGCGGGTTTCGGTGGATCTCCGATCCCCGGGATTCGCTGGGAAGACCGTCACCGTGCAAGTCCGCAAGGAAGGCCAAATTCTCGCCGCGAAGCTGCTGGATCTCAACGGCGAGGCTCAGCATGTCGAACTCGAATTCACGCCACGCATGCGCGGATTCCAAGTGTATGAGGTGAGCGTCTCGACCAGCCCTGGCGAATGGCTCACCTCCAACAACCAGAGGCCTTTCGGATTAGAGGTCGTCGATCCCACGCTGCGAGTGGTTTACATGGAGGGAACTCCACAGAATAACCAAAGCCCGCAGCCCGAATGGAAGTACCTCAAAGACGCCCTGCAAAGCGACCCGGGCATTCAGGTAACCACGCTCTATCGGCAATTCGGCAACAACGGGCAGTACCTCAATACGGTGGATTCCGATCCAGACACGGGCGAGCGCATCTACCCGGTCGATCATCCCACGCAAGGCTTCCCAAAAAATCTCGCCGGCCTGTTGAACTACGATGTGGTCATCCACAGCGATATTCGTCGCGACTCCTTCAGTCCGCTCCAATTGACCAACATGGCACGACTGGTTGAGGAGTTCGGCGGTGGATTCCTCATGATCGGCGGCAACTCAGCCTTCGGGCGCGGCGGCTACCACCAAACCCTCCTCGACCGCATCATCCCAGTCGCCATGGAAGGCGCCTTCGACTCTTCGAAAGAGGACTTTCTGCCCAAGGTTCCCCGAGCGGCGTGGACCCATCCCATCGTAGCCATCGGAGCCGATGCCGAAGAGACGCGCAAAATCTGGACTGAGAAATTTCCTACCCTCCATGGCATTAACCGAATGGAACGAGCCAAGCCCGGTGCACAAGTGCTGGCCTATGCGGACAATGCCCCCCAAGGCATCGAGGGCGATGTCCTGCTGGCCGTCCAGCAAGTGGGTCGAGGTCGCACCATGGCCTTCACCTCCGACACCACCCGGTCTTGGGGTGCGGATTTTGAAACTCTTTGGGGCGAGCCCCGAAATCCAAAATGGCTCGTCTCCGAGGACAACTGCGACTCGCGCTACTACCGCCGGTTCTGGGTGAACGCCATCCGCTGGTTGGCCGCCGGCCGAAGCAGTCGTACCAATCCGCCCGTCCTCCTCGATCTTTCCAGTGCCTACGTCACCCCAGGCGCAACGGCTTCGGCATCCATCCGGGTTCGAGATCAAGCCCAACACGAAATCACCGATGCCGAAGTGACTCTCTATGCCGGAACGGGCTCCTCCAGCAATGCGGTCGCCGTGGCACGATACGACCCAACCCGACGCGCTTACGTGGCTCCCATCACTCTGCAAAAGCCCGGTACCTTTGTTATTAGCGCCGTGGCCCAACGAGCCGGGGAATCCCTTGGCGTAGATCGTCAACTGGTGGTGGCTGAAAGCGTCGATCCAGAATTGGCCGATCTTCAGGCCCGACCTGCGGTGATGGAAGGTGTGGCTCAATCCGGTGACGGCATGGCCCTCCGCGTCGAAGACACCCATCCTCACGGACTCGAGGCCCTGTGGGGAGAGTTGCCTCAGCCTTGGATAGAATTCCTTCGCAAGCCCCTTTGGGACCGCCCGATTTATCTGGCGATCTTGCTGGGACTCTTAGTCCTCGAATGGTCGCTGCGGCGTTGGAAAGGATTGGCCTAATCCGCCATGGGAAACCTCACGCAGATCCTGTCCACCCCGACCCGACCCTCGGGATCAGTCCCATTGGCCCAATTGTTTTCAACGGTCCCCAGAGTTGTCGTCAATCAGGTCCTTCTAGGGCTGATGTTGGTTGGGCTCAGCCGAGTCCAAGTCTGGGGCGAGGCCTTCCCAGCATTCCGGGAAGCATCACCGGGAATTAGTGTCAGCCACGCGGTGCGAGACGAGCCCTGGTCCATCCACATCGTCCGGGTTGAGCGCTCTCATCCCCGATTGGGTTTCTTTCCCTCGCTGGCCTTCCATGACCGGATTGGACTCAATGCCTTGTCGGATCAGGTCACCCTCTTTCCTAAATCTCTCGGGGTACCTGTCGCTGCAATTAATGGCGACTTCTATGCCATCGAAAACGACCCAATGCCCGGAGACCCTCGAGGACTCTTCATCCAACGAGGCGTACTGGTCAGTGCGCCCATCGAGCGTGATTGCCTCTGGTTCGACGGATCCGGAAAACCCCACATCGACACGGTGCGGCCTCGATTCACGGTGCGCGTGGGCGAATCGGCCCCGCAGGAATTCGGACTCAACGAAGACTTCGACGGCTCACGTCCGGTGGTGCTCACCCCGGCTGCGTCTACAGCCATCGAATCGGATCGCCCTTCGGGCTGGATCTTGGCCCGTGACGGATCACATCCCGGGCCACCCTTGAAGGTCGGTCAGCCACTCCGAGCCGTGGTCCGGGGCTCCGTGACCAACCCTCGTGCGCCGTTGGAGCCCGATTGTTTGATTCTCCGGGCAGGAACCCCACTGCAAGACCACCTGAGGCCTGGAGCTACGGTGGTCCTCGAGACCCGCACCGAACCCCTCCTGGAATCCGCGGTCTCGGCCATCGGCGGTGGTCCTGCTCTCGTTCACCTCGGCACGCCCACCGGCAAGTCTGCAGCCCGTTCTTCGGAACGTCATCCGCGTTCCGCGTTCGGATGGAATGAGCGCCACTGCTTCCTCGTGGTCGTGGATGGGCGTCAGGCCGGGCTCTCAGTGGGCATGACTCTCGCCGAGCTCTCGGAGTTCCTCGTCAAACTGGGCTGCCAGGAGGCCATCAACCTCGATGGCGGCGGCTCCACCGAATTGATCCTCGACGGTCAGGTGCTTAACAGTCCGTGCTACGGACGCGAACGGGCCACGGCCACGGGCCTCCTCGTTGTCCGCGTCCCGGAGACTCGACCTGAGACACACTCCGGAAAACCGTTGCCATGAAGTGCTGGCTCACAATTTTTCTGGGTGCCGCCGCGCTCGTCGGAACCGAGGCGTCCCGTGCGTCCGACAAACCACCTTTCTCTCAAGCACCGGCTCCCAGAAATCGGCTCGCCAACAGTTTCTCTTACAGCCACGAGACCTTAGCGGAGGGTCCCTGGTCGATACAGGTCATCCGCATCCGACGGGACCGCTCCGACCTCGGGATCCATGTTCTGCTGGGTGGCGGTGATCGACTGGGTGTCGCCACGCTATCCAGTCAAGCCTCGACCTTCCCGAAGGCCCGCGGTCAGGCACTGGCCGCGCTCAACGGGGACTTTTTTGCGAGAGGGGGCCCCTGCTTGGGCGATCCTGAAGGCCTTTGTATCCGAGAGGGAGAATTGATCTCCGCGCCCAACGGCAAAAGCGCCTTCTGGATAGGGCCGGATCGTTCGCTCCATCTCGGCCCGGTGGTTTCGCTGCTCTCGATGATCACTCCCGATGGATCGAGCCTCGCCATCGGGCTCAACGAGGAGCGCCAAGAGCGCCCGGTGCTCTTCACTCCGGCCGTGGGCCCCCGAACCCCTTCGGCCACCGGTACCGAATTTCTTCTCATCGCCGAAGCGGGCACCGAGTTGCCCATCCGACCGGGCCTCCGCTCGGCCTTCCGACTCCACTCCGTCCACTCGGGCGGCAACACCCTGATTCCCACCAACGGTGTCGTTCTTTCACTGCCCCTGAGCCACAAAGTCCCTCCCAGCCAGTCCATACCCGGATCTCTCTGGACCTTGTCCACCGAAACTCGACCCGACCTAAAAAATACTCCAACAGCCTTGGGCGGCGGTCCCGCTCTGCTCAAGGAGGGCCAACCCACTCTGTTTCAATCCTCTGAGGCTCGGCACCCGCGATCGGCAATCGGGTGGAATGCAGAGTTTTTCTTTCTGGTGCAAGTTGACGGCCGTCAGCGCGGCCTCTCGGTCGGGATGTCTCTCGCCGAATTGGCGTCCTACTTTGCTCGTATCGGATGCACCGATGCGCTGAATCTTGACGGGGGTGGATCTTCGACCCTATGGGCCCGCGGTCAGGTCATGAATACCCCGTGCGAGGGATCCGAGCGCCCCATGGGCAACGCTCTCCTCATCACCCTCGAACCCGGCGCCGTCGAGCCCCGCTCATTCCAGAGTGTTCCTGAAGCAAAAACCCATTAACCCCGCTTCACCACTAGTTCCCGGAACTCATCAAAGAGCACCGAGGAATCGTGCGGACCGGGAGCTGCCTCTGGATGGTACTGCACGCAAAACACCGGCTTGGTCTTGTGGCGCAGCCCCTCGACCGTTTGATCGTTGAGATTGATCCGGTTCACAGCCACCTCCGCCGGCAATGAAGCCGGATCCACAGCAAAACCATGATTCTGCGAAGTGATCTCGACCCGACCCGTCTCGAGATCTTTCACCGGTTGGTTTCCGCCCCGATGCCCAAACTTCAGTTTGAAGGTTTTGCCGCCCAACGCCTGGCCCAGAATCTGATGACCCAGGCAAATTCCGAAAATCGGGATCCCTGTATCCACCAGCGTCTTCACCTCGCCGACAATCCCGCCCAGCGTCCCCGGATCGCCCGGACCATTGCTGAGGAACACCCCGGCAGGCTTGTAAGAAAGCACCTCCGCAGCCGAAGTCCCTGCGGGCACCACGCGAATGCGAAACCCTCGTTGGCGGAGGCTTCGCAAGATGTTGTATTTGATGCCGAAATCGTAGGCCACGATCGGGATGTCCGCCGCCCGGAGCGGAAGGCGTATGTGCCGCGGGTTGGGCGGTGAGTGCTGCTGGGTCACGGCAAATTCCGCCGAATCCTGATCCTTCTCATCCCAGATAAAACTCTCCCGGTGGGTCACTTCGACAACGTAGTTGCGTCCCTCCATCGAGCCCCATTGCCGCGCCCGAGCCACGGCGTCAGCATCGGACATCGGCTCCGTCGTGAGGAATCCGGCCAGAGAACCCCGCACGCGGAGTTTCTTAGTCAGGGCCCGAGTATCGACACCCTGGATTCCTGGAATGCCATTCTGCTCCAAGTAGGACGCCAGCGATTGATCCGCCCGCCAGTTGCTCACCCAGGGACTGAGTTCCCGGATTACAAACCCCGAGCAATGAGCCTTCCAGGACTCCATGTCCTGAAGGTTGATACCCGTGTTGCCGATCATCGGATAGGTCATCGTCACGATCTGCCCCTTGTAGGAGGGATCGGTTAAAATCTCCTGATAGCCGGTCATTGAGGTGTTGAAGCACACCTCCCCGGACACCGAAGCCTGCGCTCCAAATCCGTGGCCACGGAACACCGAACCGTCTTCAAGGGCGAGAATCGCGTTCATTAGACTCTGATAGAGAGAGCCACTGGAGCATCGCCAGGGCGGCGCGGAGTGTGCGCAAGCTCCCTCACGAAGCAAGGCGAAGGAAACACGAAGGAGACCTTTGAGGATCGAATATGAATGAGGCTCCCACCACCCAACTCTAGAATCTGGCACCCTGTTCGCTTCACCAGAACGGCATTTGCAGAGCTCAAATTTCCGAGTGATTGTTATTCATTAACAGAATGGTTGTTGGATCATCTGAAGATTTTAGTGGCGTTCTGTCAGCCGCTTGTTAGGTTCCGCGGCCCTCGATTCGAAATGAGTCGTGGGAGAAGGTGCTTGGCGGATGAGTCGTCCGCGGTGGACAAGTACCTCGGCAAGTAGACAGGGAAAGAGACACCATGGCAAAAAAACCGGTACCCGTTGCGACAACAAAAGCAGGCCATCAAAAGGTCGGTATCGTCAGTGCTGCCACGATCCTCGGACGCCCCTTGGCCAAATCCGGTGGCAAGCCCGTGCCTCCCGAGACCCTGAACTGGATGCCCATTTCCCGGGTCAAGCCGGAATGGCAGAAGTTCTACCAGAATCTCTTAGATCTCCACGAGCGACTCCGCGGCCAGATGAGCGGTTTAGCCAAAGAATCCCAATCCGAGATGGAGAGCTATAGCCTCCACATGGGAGACTCTGGTACCGACAATTTCGACCGCGATTTCGCACTCAGCCTCCTGTCTTCGGATCAGGATGCTGTTTACGAAATCGAGGAAGCCCTCAAACGGATCGAAAAAGGCACTTACGGTGTCTGCGAATTGACCTCAAAGGTCATTCCCAAGGCCCGCTTAGAGGCGATCCCCTGGGCCCGTTACACGGTGGAATCGCAGGCCCAACTCGAAAAAGAAGGCGTCCTGCGCCAGCGAAACCGCCTCGGTTCGCTGGGCTCCGTCGAGGCCGGTGCCTCGGTGGACGTTGAAGACGACGACAGCGACGTCGAGGAGAAACCGACCAAGGATAAGGAAAACTGATTTATGCCGCGTGAGATTGTGACCATTGAGTGTACGGAAGCGAAGAAGGAGGGTAAGCCCGTCTCCCGCTACCAGACGTCCCGAAACAAGAAGCTGCAGACCGACAAGGTGGAAAAGAAGAAGTTCAATCCTTTCCTTCGCCGTCATACCCTGCATCGCGAAATCAAGTAAGGTAAGCTATGCCCCGCAAGACCAAGCTCGAGGAAAAGAAGAAGCGCCGATCGACCGCAGCCCGGACCCCGCGTCCGAAGCCTAAGGTCGAGTTCACCATCGACGCGATCGACTACAAGAACGTCGCCCTGCTCAAGCAGTACGTGACCGACAACGGACGGGTTCTGCCCCGGAAGTACACCGGCTTGCCGGCCCCCTTCCAGCGCAAGCTCAGCATCGCGATCAAGCGCGCTCGGCAGATGCTTCTGATGAAGTAATCCTTCACACCCATTTTGAAACCCGCCGGTTCGCCGGCGGGTTTTTTGTTGCTCAACAACACCTTGAGGATGCAAACGGTTTGCAATCCTCCGCATCGGTTCCTATCCTGCCGACCGTGAATGGCCACCGCTCCCACTTATTGGCTTTGCTGCTCGGCCTGCTCGCTGTCCTTCGATCACCAGCCGCTGAAGTCCGGGTCTTAACCACGCTGCCCGTCATCTATTCTTGGGCGGCCAACGTCGCCGGTGATGCGGCAACGGTGGAGAGCTTGCTGCCGGCCAACGTCGGCCCCCACGACTTCCAATTCCGACCCTCCGATCTTAGGAAATTGGCCGCGGCCGACGTGGTCCTCATGAATGGCTTGGGCGTGGACACTTGGCTCACACGAGCAGTGACCCGAGGGGCTTCAAAACCCTCCCGCCGGGTCATCACGGTGACCGATGGGCTCCAGCAGCAGCTCATCCACCACCTCACTCCGCTGGCCATGGATTCCAAGACCAGCGGATCCAAAAAATCTCACCCGGACCACAGTCATGATCACGGCGAGGATGACGCCAATCCACATGTCTGGCTCGACCCTGTCTTCGCCCAACATTGTGTCTCTAATATCGTCCAGGCCCTCTGTCAGGCCGATCCTACCCACGCCGAAGGGTACAACCGCCGTGGAGCGTCTTATCTCCAAGAGTTAGACCAACTCGATACACAAATCCGTTCCTCGCTCAAAGGTCTGACCAACCGCAAGATCGTCACCTTCCATGATGCCTTCCCGTACTTCTGCCGACGGTATGACCTTGAGCTCGTCGGCGTTGTCGAAGAAGTCCCGAGCGTCGACCCTTCGCCGAAGTACCTCGCACAACTCTCCCAGGCCATCCGAAAACAACAGGTCCGCATGATTTTCTCCGAACCTCAGTTCCATCCTCGGTTGATCCAACGTCTGGCTAGCGATCTTTCCATTGGCGTTGCCGAACTCGATGTCCTCGAGACCGGCTCCGCTTCCCGGACCTTCTACATCGATGGGCTTCGCCGAAACTTGCGCACGCTGGAATCAGCTCTGCGCTAAAGCATCATGGACATCGCCTTTCGATCGCAGAAATCAGCCGCTGTTGAGGTTCGAGACCTCCACGTCCGCCTTGGCGGTAACCCCGTGCTTCGGGGTGTGAACCTACGCATCGAAGCCGGCCAAATGGTGGCGCTCATCGGCCCCAATGGGTCCGGCAAAACCACCTTGCTGCGCTGCCTCTTGGGCTTGCAGAAACCGGACTCGGGATCGGTCCGCCTGCTACAAGAAGGCCCACCGGGTCCGGGAATCTTGAAGCGGATGGGCTACGTGCCCCAACGGCTCCAACTCGATCCGAGTTTCATGCTGACGGTCCGGGAATTCTTGGCCATCCGCCGACCCCTCACCGCCGGTTGGTTCTGGCGACCTTCTCGCCAAATCGATGCACTCTTGCACGAGGCCGTCGGCGAAATGGATGTGACCCGATTGCTAGACCGCCCCGTGGCCGGACTCAGCGGCGGGCAACTCCAGCGCGTCCTCATTTGCTCCAGCCTGCTCAATGAGCCCGAATTGCTGTTGCTGGATGAACCGACCGCGGGAGTAGACACCCCCGGTGAGGCCGATTTCTACGAGCTGATCGCCGAAGTGCATCGACGCCGGCGACTCACGGTCGTTCTCGTATCGCACGACCTTTCCATGGTGTATCGCCACGCCAGTCGAGTTTTCGCCCTCAATGGCGTCATTTGCTGCGAGGGCGCTCCCGAAGAAGTGATGAATGCAGAGTCCCTCAGGCAGGCCTACGGCATTCATTTCACCCCGTACCAGCACCAGCACCCTCATTCCCACGGCAGCCATGGACATTGAACCCTTCATGCTGCGCGCGGTCCTGACCGCACTCTTTCTGGGACCGCTCTGCGGATTCATCGGCGTCTTCGTTACGGCCCGGCGCATGTCCTTCTTCAGCGATACCGTCGCCCATGCAGCTCTGGCCGGTGTTGCCCTCGGATTCTGGCTCGGTCTGCCGGACCCTACGGTCCCCATGATCCTCTTTAGCCTGCTGATCGCAGGTCTGATTCTCTGGCTCAAAGAACGAACCGCCCTCCTCAACGACACCATCATGGCCCTGTTGCTCAGCGGGTCGGTGGCCTTGGGTATGGTAATTTTGAGTCTCCTCAAGGGCTATCGCGGTGAGCTCGACCGGTACCTCTTTGGTGACATTCTTTCCGTCGGATGGGGTGATGCTGCTCTGGCCTTGGTGGTGTTGATCACCGTGGGCTCGGTCCTTTTCTGGAAGCTCAACGCTCTGGCTCTATTGACCGCCCATTCCGATCTGGCCCACGTGTCGGGTATCCCAGTGCGCTGGCTCAACTACGGATTCGTTGCCCTACTCACCGTCACCGTCGCGCTGAGCATACGCCTGCTCGGCATCATCCTCGTGACCTCGTTGGTGGTGATTCCACCGGCGGCGGCTCGGAATCTGGCCCGAAGTCTGCGACAGCAAATTCTCTTGAGCCTGTTCCTTGGGCTCATCGGCGCCGGTGGCGGGGTCGTTCTCTCTTATCCGCTCAACTTGCCCAGTGGCCCCTGCATCACGCTGACCTTGGTCGGATTGTTTATTGTGTCCCTACTTGGAGGTCGGCTGCAACGTGCCCACCAGTACGCACCATGAGCCGGCCCTGCCCCCAGCACCAGCACCCTCACCGACTCATCCAGCAACCGCTGTCCGACCTGACAGACAAGCTGCGCCGAGGTGAACTAAAGATCACCGCCCCGCGTCAGGCGATTCTCGACGTGCTCCGCAAGCATTCGTCCCCTCTGACGATTAAGGAAATCCACACCTCGCTGGGCAAGCTCGACTGCGATCTAGCAACCATCTACCGAAACATGCACACCCTCGAGCGCATGGGGCTGGTCAGGCGCTACGATTTCGGCGATGGGGCCGCTCGCTTCGAATTGTCTCCCGAAGAGGGCGATAGCCATCACCATCATTTGGTATGCACCCGCTGCGCGCGCATCGTCGAGCTCGACGACTGCTTCCTTAATGAATTTCAGGATCAGTTGGCCCGCCGGCATGGATTTACCCAAATTTCCCACCGAATGGAATTCTTCGGGCTCTGCCCCAACTGCCAAGCGCCTTGAGCATGGCCGCCGGCATGCCATGATGCGGAGAGTCGGTTTCTCCTCCTATCCTCTTCCGCCAGGCTCCAATGAATCGGCCATCGATACCCAATCTACCACCCAACCCAGCTTGGGTCTTGGGTGGATACCTGGCGGCGGTGTTTGTGGGTGGGGCCCTCCTGGCTCCGTGGCTTTGGATGTTCGTCCAGCACGTGGGCCCTCACTCTTCATTGGCCGCGCAACCGTTTCGCCGGTATGTCGACCGGAGTCTTCTGGGGGTCGCCTTACTCGGACTATGGCCCATGGCCAAAAGCGGCCTGTTTCCGGGTTGGCACTCCGTCGGCATGGTGTGGGGCCGATCCGCGCGCCGGGACCTGTTCATCGGCCTCGCTGGCGGAATGCTGTCGTTGGCTATCGTGGCGCTCCTGTCTCTGGGATTCGGCGTCCGCACCTGGGATTCAGGCCATTCCTGGAGCTTGTTGCTCTCTCATGCGGTGCGGGCCCTTGGTGCTGCCATCGCCGTTTCATTCATGGAGGAGCTGCTGTTCCGTGGGGTGGTCTTTGGATCGCTTCGCCGCCAATTTTCTTTTCCCGCGGCCGCCCTAAGCAGCGCGGCTCTCTATGCTCTGGTCCATTTCTTCCACCGGCCTGAAGCCCCCCTTTCAGTGGGTCCTTGGACCGGCTTAGAAATGCTGGGCCGCATGCTTTCGGGTCTGAGCCAACCCTCGCAGGTGTTCCCCGGAATTCTCACCCTTGGGGCGATCGGCTGGTTACTGGCCTGGTGCCGCGAGCGGACCGGAGCGCTGTGGCTCCCGTTGGGTTTGCACGCCGGATGGATCTTCTGGTTCAAATCCTACACGTTCTTCACGGCACCGCTGACCCACCAAGGCACTCAATCGTGGTGGTGGGGCTCGGGCCGCCTGCACGATGGCTGGCTAACCTTTGCGGTGATCGCGGTTACCAGCGCTTTTTTTATGGGTGTCCTCGGACGCCGCAAGAGCCCAGCCAACCCCGCCAATCCTACCCCTCTGGGCAATGCTCCTTGAACGCTCCATCAGCGGTCCCATTCACAGGCCTGTCGGCGGGCTCGGACTAGGCAATTGGCCCGAGGTCATTCTGGGGCTCGTGTATCCCCCGGTTTGTGCTGTCTGCCACCAACATCGGGCCGATCGCGATCAGGGTTACGTCTGCACTACGTGCCAGGGCAGTGTCCGCCGGATCACCGAGCCCTGCTGCCAACGCTGTGGAATACCGTTCTCCGGGAAGATCATCGGCTCTCAAACCTGTACCGCCTGCCGAAGGGATTCCTGGGCCTGGAATGAAGCCCGAGCTGCCGCCATCGCCGAGGGCATCACTCTGGAATGCATCCACCGGCTCAAGTACCAGAAAGAGCCCTGGTTCGGGACCTTCCTGTCGGGGCTGCTCATGGAGGCCGCGTTGCCCCGATTAATCGGCCATCCCTGGCAAGGAGTGGTGCCGGTACCACTGCACCGCGTCAAACAACGTGAGCGCGAATTCAATCAGGCCGAGCGACTGGCCGCGCCCCTGGCTCACGCGCTGGGCGTGCCCTTGGAGACGAATCGAGTCCGACGCCGTGAGGCCACTTCGAGCCAAACTTCCCTGAGTCGAGAGGATCGGATTTCCAACATGAGGACCGCGTTCGAACCAGCCCGTTCCCCTCAAATCCACGGATCATGGATCATCGTGGACGACGTCCTCACCACTGGGGCAACCACCGATGGAGTGGCGGCCGTTCTGAAAAATCTAGGCGCCGAACGCGTGGTCGTTTGGGCCGTCGCTCGGGCCATCTTGGAAATTGATCTGCGGCCAACCCGTCAGGGCTGACTCTTTGCGTCCAACACCTCGACGACATCCGTCTTCGACGGCCAAGGGAAATCATCCTCCAGAAAGGCAAACAGGTGGCTCACCCAGCCCTGGTCATCGAGGTGGAGTGTGAAGGCCGCTCTTGAAGGGCATCCTTTAATCTGGGCAAAGGTATGGCCTCCAAAAATGGCACCGCGAGTTCCGGGAAATGAACCGTCCGGGGCGCGAAGTCGGATCAACAGCGCGGTTCCCAACCGTTCACGTCCCAAGACCGTCACGCCGGCCAACTGAGTCGCCAGCGCCGCATCAGGCTCCGCTAATAACAAATGGCGCAGCACGGCGTTCTCCCACGGTTTAAGAGCGACGACTCCGAGGCCTGGGGTTTCCATCACCGGTCCATTAGAGACGTTTGAGCTTCGACCCAGTCTTGGAATCCTCGACGGTCCAACCCAGGGCCTTGAGCTCATTGCGCACGGTATCGGCCATTCCAAAGTCGCGAGCCGCTTTGGCGGCATTGCGCTTCTCCAGCAACGCTATCGCAGCGGCGGGGACTTCCGCCACAGGGCGCCCGCCCAAGCCCATGACTCCATCGACCCTCAACCAAGACTGAAGGCGAGCCGCGGCGGCGCTCGGGCTCAGCGAACCCGACGCCAAGGCCGCATTGGTTTCCCGGACCCAGTCAAAGATCACTGCCCATGCTTTCGAAACATTGAGGTCGTCATCTAAGGCCTCAGTGAACGACATCTCCAAGGCCGACGGCGGCGTGGAGGTCTCGGGGACCTCCGACCCGGCTCGCTCGGTCAACTGAGCGACGGTGGCGTCCAAGCGAGCCAATGCCGATCGGGTGGCCTCGAGGCCGTCTCGGGTGAAATTGAATGTCTCGCGATAATGCGCGCTGATGAGAAGGAAGCGGATTTCTCGACCTTGAAATCCCTGTCCCAACAAATCTCGCACCGTGAAGAAGTTGCCCAGTGACTTGCTCATCTTCTTGCCGTCTACCAGCAAATGAGCCGCGTGCACCCAATGCTTCACGAACGGTCGACCCGGCTGCTGGAGCCCGGTCCCTTCACTCTGGGCGATCTCGTCTTCGTGATGAGGGAACGCCAAATCTTCGCCACCGAGGTGAAGATCAAAGCTCGGTCCGAGAATGGCCATGCTCATGGCCGAACACTCGATGTGCCAACCCGGGCGACCTTCACCCCAAGGACTGTCCCAGAAGACAACCCCATCGCCGGGAACCCGAGCCTTCCACAGTGCGAAATCGGCCAGGTCGTCCTTGTCGTAGGAGTCGCCCGAGACGCGTTCGGTGCGCCGCTGCGCCTCCGGATCCAGCGTCACCAACTGTCCATAGCAACAACCGCAGGCCCGGTACTTGTTGATACTAAAGTAAACCGAACCATCGCCCGCCCGGTAGGCGATGCCTCGCTGCTCCAACCGCTGGATAAGGTCGATGATCTGAGGGATGTAGTCCGTTGCCTTGGGCAAAAAATGCGGTTTGAGACAAGAAAGGGTGGCTAAATCCGCGAGAAAGGCCTCGGTGTACTGGCCAGTGAACTCAGCCAGCGACTGTCCCGTGGCCGCCACTTGGCGGATAATCTTGTCCTCCACGTCCGTGATATTCATCACGTGGTTGACGCGAAATCCCCGAAATTCGAGGTAGCGCCGCAGGAGATCTGCAAAGACGAAGGTCCGAAAGTTTCCGATGTGACCGAAGTCGTACACCGTAGGCCCACAGCAGTAGAATCCGACGGATTCGGCGTCAGGGAACAGTGGGGTGAATTCTTCCACCCGACGGTGGAGCGAGTTAAACAAGCGCAGGGCCATGCGATGGATTGGGAGCCTACCCCTCCGGCGCAAAATAGAAAGGCATCGTGAGGCTGGGGATTCGACCTTGAAAAGAATTCGGGAAGTTCTCCTCGGACTATCCAAGCCCCCTTTGGCAGGGATTCTTGTCGGTCCGCCCCTCGCGGACTACGCTCGAGTCTCACAGATTTACGGACATGCCTCGGATTCCCAAGACAAACCCGCCCCGCTTCGAAGGCGAGGTTGCTGCTTGGGCTGCCATCGGTGCGGGTTGGCGGCAACTCTTCGGCAGTTTCGGAAGCCTGGGCTTCAGCTTGGAATGGCATGATTTCAAAGCCTCCGATCCGATCGACTGGGCCCGCAGCTTCCATCCTGGGAGCGTCGAACTCTGCCTGAATCTCTCTGGCCAAGGTTCGGTCAGCAGCGGCAGCAAGACCGCTCAATTTCGAAACCAGTCCGCCGGTTTCTATCGCCAAGGCCAATCCCCACTCTCTGCTCTCCGCTCCCCGGCACAAACCCACCAGTTCATCACGGTGGAGTTTCGCCCCGATTTCCTACGCCGAGAACTAGGTGAGAGCCGAGAGTTTCTCCACCCCCTCATTCAGACATCGCTGGATGCCCAACCGGCCGTTTCCGGCGTCTCAGAACCCGAACCCCTCTCCTCCCGTCAACGCGACCTGGTCATGGCCTTGCGCCAACCTCCGGTCTTGGCCGGAGCCCAACGGCTTTGGTATGGGGCCAAGGTCCGGGAGTTAATGAGCGAGTTCTTCTTCGCCCCACCTTCGGATTCCGAACTGTTCTGTCATCGCCAACAGCGGGTTGCCCGTGACCGTGTGGAGACCGTCGTTGAGGCCCTCAAGAAAGACCTCACCCACCCTCCGTCGCTGGACATCATCGCCCGGGAGGCCGCATGCAGTCCGTTCTACCTGAGCCGGACCTTTTCGAAGGAAATGGGTCAAACCATTCCCCAGTACTTGCGGCAGCTGCGGATGGAAAAGGCGGCTACCTTGTTGCGATCTGGCTCGTTCAACGTGACGGAGGCGGCGGTGGAGGTGGGCTATTCCAGCCTTAGCCACTTCAGCGCCGCGTTTCATCAAACTTTCGGCTGCTGTCCGGGGCTCTACCCGATGGCCACACCGACCCAACGGGTCACCACCCGTAAAAGTTGATTGTCGCCGCGGAGCGAACCGGCTGGTAAGGTCATCGGCACCGTGGCCTCCCAACCCACCAGCGTCCGGTTACTTCAGAATCTCATCGCGCTGCCCAGCGTGAACCCTGCCTTTTTCAGCGATCCCAATTTTCATGGCGAACATCGGGTGGCGGAATTCCTGGCATCGGCCGCCCGTCAACACGGCCTAGAGGTGGAATTACAACCGGTGGTCCCGGGACGCTCCAACCTCCTTGTCCGACTAACTCCGCGGGGCCAAGTCCGCCAACGGGTCCTTTTAGCTCCACACCTCGACACGGTCGGTGAACCCGCCTACGCGCTGCAGCTCAAGCCCGTTGTCCGCGACGGGCGCGTTTATGGGCGCGGCGCGTGCGACACCAAAGGGTCGGTCTGCGCTTACTTTCAATCCTTGCTCAACGTGACCGCCGCGGGCCCACGGCCGGCGCATACTGAAATCCTCTTTGTCGGCCTCATCGACGAAGAGAACATGCAATTGGGTTCCCGACACTTTGCCAACCACGGGCCGAAG
>JAPLUH010000237.1 GCA_026397675.1 Verrucomicrobiota bacterium | reverse complement strand
AGTGCCACGTCTGCAGACATGGAACACCGTCGAGCAGGCCCACCGCGGACACGGACCGCTCGGAGATCGGTCCCTACCTGGGAGGTCTTCGGGCTACATCCGAGTGGCCGAAAACCCAACTGTCCTTAACGGTGTGAAAACCAATGAAACCTGCTGGTTTAAAAATCACTGAAAATAGCGAGGAACCTCTCAACGCGTGAATTCGGACCCTAAGCCCCAAGAGGCGACCTTCGCGCCACGACCCCTCGCCCCGCGGCCTGAGTGAACCCAATTTTTCGTCTCCCGTGTGAACCGAATTTAGGCAGGTTGCTGCGTCCGTCTTAAACCCTTCGGGTTCCTCCTTGCGGTGACCCCTCCAAACAGCGTTTCGTTTGCCCGCGGTGAATCAGGACTCCTTGTTGACCTCTCTGGCCCGCGTTGTGCGCGGGTTGTCCTGCCTTTTCTGGGGACTGCCGTTGGCCTTGCTCGCCTGCACCCGAACCGCCCTCGGTGAATTATGGTCCCAGTTCGGCATCGGCCTGCCGGTGGCTTCCTGCGGACTCATCTGGTTTGGACTGAAGCAATTGGAGCAATTACAGACCCAAGAACGAGTCTGGGTGCGATCGGTGAATCGAGCCGAATTGCTGGCTCTGCTGAATCTGGCTCTTTCACCCTTCACTTGGTGGTGGAGCCGACGCCCCGACGTTGCGCTGTTCGGTGCGAGCCTCCTGCTCATGCTCTTTTCAGGGCTGGGGTTTCTTCTGGCCTTGAACCATTCGCTCCGTCGTTTGGCCGCCTTGCTCCCAGACGAAACCCTCCGCTCGGACATGCGCCTCTTTACCACCATTAACACCACCCTGCTGAGCACGTTGTTAGTCTTCGCGTCCGCATGGACGCTGGCTCGGGAGTTTCAATCTCTCCCGAACCACCTCCAAGAAATCCTCGAAGTTTTGGAGCAAGCCCGAGTGCTCCTGGTGGTCTCCCTGGGACTCCTGCCCGTAGCTCTGACCATGACACTCGTTTGGAAGGCCAAGGAAGCCATCGTCACCGATGTCTACCGCGGGAACCATCCTGCACGGCTTCCATGAGCCGCCAGTGCCGCCAGTTCCCTGGCACTCCCATCCGGCACTGATGACTCCAAACCTATCGCCCCGCCAAGACCTTCGGGATGTAACCGATGGAAGTCTGGATCGCATGGGTGCAGGAGCAGCCCGCGCTCGTCTCCGGAGCCAACAACATTCCTCCCGCCGGGATCATGCTCAGCCAGCACCCGGAGCGAATGCCCTCGAATTGGGTCCGTTTGTTGGACTCTAGATCCCACATACCGTGGAAGTGATGACGGAAGAAGATCGCATTGCGACCCGCCGACATCACCCCGCAACCCCGACGCTCGGGCAGATCCTTGCGAACCAAGTCTCCCGAGGTGAGTTTGAAAGCCCGCTGATCCGAATAATAGGTGTCCCCAATAACCACCGGATGCTGGAGGTGCCCGCTGTGGTGCCCCTTGTCTTCTTTGTGGGATTCCGACCAAAGAACACGGCCACCGATGGCGCTAATGATGTCGTCGCCGCTGTCTTGATTCCCACGAGGGGAAGGTGCGTTGAAGGCAAAGGTGTGAAAGTTCTTGGAGGCATCGGTGCCGGTGACAACGACGGTGTTCTTCCCGTAAACCAAATAAGTCATGAACTTGCAGGCGCTGAAGTCGTGGGTTTTCTGCCAGAGTTTCTTTCCGGTCTTTAAATCCAGCGCGACCAACCATTGATCGGTGAGGACATTGGGGTTCTGCCGGGCAAAGGGCGCGGCGATGGCCTCCAGGTTTCGGCTCTCGAGGAAGAAGAGCATTCCGTCACCCAAGGTGATCGTAGAATTGAGAACGGCTCCTCCCGAGTACTGCCAAACCAGTTTGCCCGTCTCCGGATCCGCGGCGAAAAGCAGGTCGCTGGTGACCCGGGCGATTTGGTCGGCGGCGTACTCCTCGTACCACTCGCCATCATCCCCCAAATAGGCCGATCCCGGCTTCACACGACTCCCGATGAGGAGACCTCCCTCGGCGGCCACGTAGCCCCAGTCCCGAGCCTCCTCGCCGGCGGCCGGAACCGAGTAGCGGCGAGACCGCGCGCCCGTCTGGGCATCAATCCCCACGCAATGACGCCCGTGAGCCACAAAGAGCCTGTCCCCGGCGGCCGTCATGTTAGAACTGTCGCGGGTGACGTTTGCTCGGCGAATTTCCGGACAAGAGAACGACCACAAGATGGCACCGTTGTAGGCATCCAAGCCGAACAGGATCCGTTCTCCCTGAATCATCAGGCGCCCGTTGACGCTCAAAGGGGCTGGATTGCGATTGCCGCGATCAGGCATCGGCCGCGGACCCGGGTCGCCCCACCAAGCCACCTGAAGGTCGCCGCGAACCAAGTCATCCTGACTACACGAGGAATTGTCGGCGCCGCCATATTGATGAGCCCAATCGCCCGCACCCACCAAACGACTGCGGACCCACCGGTGCCAATCTCCCCCGCCTGCCACCGGGTTCCACTGAGCCATGTCGGAGCCCATCATCCAACGAGCCCAGGCCTCGGATTGGCGGCGGGGCACCTCGGCCATAAATGCGCCGCCCACGGGTCGCAACAATCGGTGGATCTCGGCCTCCGAAACTTCTGGCGGAGTACCTGAAGCCACAACGATGAGATTGGCGGTCAGGCCGCCGAAGGGCAATTGGGCGGATTCGGAGCGCATCACCGTGGCTCGTACACCGTAGATGCCCGCCTCGTCCAGACGCGCTCGCAGGCGCTGGATTAATGCGGCATCCTTCTCCACCAAAACCACTTCCAGGTCGCTTTGGCGGACCAACTCGATCGCGAGATCAGCATCGGTCGCACCCAGGATCAGCGCATACCCCTGGTGCACCCCGGAGGCCTGAATCACCTGTGCCGCGCGGGAGGCTGCGGGCGTTTTCAGAGATACCGCTGGCTGGGCCGGGCGATAGTAAAACGACGAGTCGAAGAGGTACCGACGACTGGTGACTCGACGCCCCTCGCGATTTGGGAAAACCAACCGGTAGTGGTACTCCCGGTCGGGCAGCAGCCCAGTGAGTGTCACCGAATGATTCCGTGTCTGGCCGACGCCCGAACGACGGGGTGGGCCATCGGGCATTTCCAATTCTAACACCGTTGGCTCGTCCGTGAGGGTCTCCCAGGACACGTGCACCGTCGTGCGGTCCACCCAGTCAACGAACGGACCAAAATCGGGCTTGGCGAAGATCGGCTCGGGAGCCGGTTCTGGAAACAAGCGCTTCCGAGCCTCGTAGTGAGACAACAACTCCGCCGAGGGCACGGCGCGACGGAACAACCCCACTTCGTGCAAGGCACCGCTCAAACGGAAGTGCTCATCGTCGTCCTGATACGCCCCAATGACCATAGGTCCAGACGTGGCATACAAAATGGGACCTGACTGATCGCGACTGGTCGCCACCACCGCGCCATCGACCACCAGACGCATCTCGGCACCATCATAGACTCCGGCCACATGATACCACCGGTTGGTCTGGAATGTCGTTGGAGCAGTCAGGAAGGTGAGCCGTTGGCCGCCTTCGGAGGCGAGGGCGAACGAGAATTTGGATTCGACGAATCCCAGCACCCAACCGCGCTCAAAGTCGCCATTGTCCTGCACCTGTCCGATGAATCCACCCCACGGTGTGATACGGTCCACGCGAACCCAGACTTCGGCTGTCAAATCACGCTCCGGCAGCAGCGCCCGATCCGGCGCGTTGGCCACCACAATGCGCTCATCGCGGCCCGGGAGCTCGATCCGCGGTGGACTGGGATCCTTCACCAGTCTGGGTTTACCCACGAAGGTCAACTCCTTGCCGACGGGCGATCGCATGCCCGCGTTCTGTGCCCACTCCGGGGCAAAGACCCAGCGCCCGATGCGGCCGGTTTCCTGGGCACACAAACTCAGTGCGGTGGAAAGAAGGACGGAGACTCCGAGGCGTATTAAAGAAGCAGAATTCATGGCCGGGAAGAGGTCGAAGCGTTGGAAGAGGCAGAGGGTTCCGAGGCACTCGGGGAACGAAGGCACAAAACGGCCCCGCGATCGGTGCTAACAAACACCGCGTCATCGGCGGCGGCCAACCCGTAGGCGATGCCGGGAACCGGAAGTTTCCACCCCAGTTTGCCGGAGGCTACCGGCATGCCAGCCACTTCGCTGGAGCCGCCGAGGATGAGTGTGTCGCCCGACAAGATTACACAGTGGGGCCAGATCGAAGGCGCCTTCCACAGCAGGCATTGGTCCATGGCCAGGGTGGCTTCATCGAGGCGTTTGCCCAAGTCGGCCAACTGCTTCTTGATGGCTTCGCGCTCAGCCTCGGTGCCCGCCTTACTGGCCAGGGATTTGGCCTTCTTGGCCAACTCGGCTTGCTGGCGCGAAATGGATTTCCGCTCACGCGCCAGTCGCAAATAACGACCCCGATCGAGGGCGCTGATTTCTGAATCCGAGTGCAAATACGACCGACTGCCCGTAACGATCATGTGGTTGCCCTGGAAGCTGGCCAGTTGATCGGAGCTCCCGTCCTCCACCGCTCCCAATTGCCCGGTTTTGCCCGGTCCAAAGACGAGCAAATCATCGGTCAAGAGGGCGTACGTTCCGCCAGCTCCCTCGACCACGCGCACCCGCTTGCCTGTCGCAATGTCGCAGACGGCAGGATTGTTA
>JAPLUH010000519.1 GCA_026397675.1 Verrucomicrobiota bacterium | reverse complement strand
ACCTCAGATGCTGCAATCGACCGGAAACCCGGCCGATTCGTCCGCCTACCCAAATACAGATGAATCCGCCCTGGAGTTCACCGCCCCGGGATCGGATGGCCGATTGACCCGATCCGTGTGCCCACCATAGCCTCTGTGCTGGTTCCCAATTGCTCACCATGTTTTCTCCACTGCTTGCCGCGGTCGATCCCTGGATCGTTTCATTGAGCGCCCTGACGGTCTTGGTGACTGTGGGTATGGGATTTTGGGCGGCAGGCCGCGCCAAGAGCGCCTCTGATTTCTTCGTCGCCGGTCGAGGTGTGTCCGTGGGGTGGAACGCGTCGGCCATCTCTGGAGAATACCTTTCCGCCGCATCCTTCATGGGGGTGGCCGGCATGGTGATGTCCAGCGGTTATGACGCCCTGTGGTACCCGGTGTGCTACGCCTGCGGATACCTGTTCTTGTTGCTCTTCATTGCGGGACCGCTGCGGCGTTTCGGTGCTTATACGATCCCCGACTTTGCCGAAGGTCGATACGACTCCCCGCTCTTCCGCAAGATCGCTGTCGTGTTCGTCCTCTTCATCGGATTCTTCTACACGATGCCTCAAATGAAAGGGGCTGGAACGACCCTCGCCTACGTCTTCCAAGAGGTCGATTTTCGCGGAACCTTCCTCGAACTCCTGGCTCCTCACGGCGCCGACGGATCTGCCTTGAAGGGGTTTCCCTATTGGGCCGGAGTCGTGGTGGTCGGGGCCGTGATCACCTTGAACGTGGCCCTCGGGGGCATGAAGGGCATCACCCTTGTGCAGGCCTTCCAGTACTGGGCCAAGATGTTCGCTATCTCGGTGCCCGTGTTTGTCCTAATGGCAGTCCAGGGACACTACGGCCAGCATCTCCAGGCCAACCAACTCCAGAACCCTCCGACCCAGAGCATTTCAGCGGAGGCTCAGCACAGCACCGAGATGGCGACCGCATTGAAACGCGCCCCGCTGTCCGCCAAGGCTCCGCCCGACTCCAACTGGCTCAATCCCTTCGGCCCCCTGACCAGCAAGGCCGCCAAGGCCGCCAAATTGGGTGCTGAGGAATCCAAGCTGTATGCGCTGCTCTACACGTACTCATTAATCATTGCATTGGTCTGCGGCACGGCCGGGTTGCCTCACATCCTCGTCCGCTTCTACACCAACCCCGACGGAACCGCCGCCAAACGGACCACCATGTGGGTGATGATCCTCATCGGCATCTTCTATGTCTTCCCGCCGGTCTTTGGTGTGATGGGGCGCAATTTGTTGCCCGCGCTCTACGAGGGCAGCGGATCCAAAGGAACAGACAAGATCGTGCTCGAATTGCCCAAGGTACTCGATGCGGCCATCGGCAATTCCGACGCGATTCCCTGGGGATCTATCCTCTCGGGCATGACTTGCGCCGGCGCCTTCGCCGCCTTCATGAGCACCTTCAGCGGCCTGCTGGTCTCCATGACGGGAGCGTTGGCTCATGATGTGTACGGCCGCATCCTCCGACCGCAGTCCACCGCTCAGGAGCGCATGCAAATGTTCAAATGGTGTGCAGTCCTCTTAGGTGCTGTCTCAACGCTGCTGGGCTGTTTCGTAGAACAACTCCAAATCAACTTCATGGTCGGACAAGCCTTCGCCATCGCTGCCGCCAGTTACTTTCCGCTGCTGTTCATGAGCGTCTGGTGGCGCGGCATGACCATGACCGGTGCAGCCACCGGCATGCTTACCGGCGGTGTCTGCGCCCTCCTCACAGTGGGATTGACCAATTTCTCCGATCTCAAGTGGCTGCCTCTGGGCGACTTTTGGGTCACCCATCCGCTGCTCCGGATCTTGTGCGAACAACCGGCCATTTGGTGCGTGCCGATGGCTATCGGCCTCATGGTTGTTGTTTCAAAACTCACCTCGGCCACGGTGCCCGTCGACATCCGCATGAAAATGCTCGTGCTCCACGCCCCAGAAGCCCTCGGACTGCGGCAGGAATACATCCGGGATCAAGAGGGGCATTGAAGCCCTCGAAGCCAACCCTTCCCAAAACCAGCCAATCCCCTCAAAGCGTCACGGTGGAAAACCAAAACTCAGTTTGACCACCGAATACTCCGGGTGAATCGAACCGTCGGCGCAGCGGATGACCAAGGGGGGCTCCGTCCAGGTGCGGCTTCGCAGGCCCTCGGGCAAATCGTCAGCCCGATTCATCAGAAACAGTCCCAGCAAGGGGGCATCCCCTTCCCGCAAGACCACTGACCGCATCCGAAGAATGGCCAACCCTGCCGCCTGTGCTCCGTCACGAACCCGTTGATGCTGGTCGTCCGGGCGGATTGGAAACACGCAGGCAAAGACCCCTCCTGGAGCCAGGTGACGAACGGCAGTCCGACAGTAATCGACCACTGTTCCACGCACCTCAAAGCGACAGGCTAGCTTTTGTGGGTGGGCACTTTCTACTCCGGTGCCGAGTGGGAAATAGGGGGGGCTGCCCAGAATCAAATCGAATCGTTCGTCCTCACGCAGAATTGATGGATCTCGCAGGTCGCCACAACGGATGTCATAGCGATCCTCTAACCCGTTCCAAGCAGCCGATTTGCGCGCAAGACGAACGCTCTCCGTTTGGGCTTCGACGGTGACAAACCGTGCATGCGGCAGTCTCCAGGCCGCAATCATTCCGACCGTACCAATACCACTACCCAAATCGAGAATCGACGCAGCCGATGGGCATCCTTGGGTGCCGTACCACGCCGTCAGCACATCATCGGAGGAAAACCGATGTCCATCGATGGCCTGAAAAAGGCGGAAATGACCACTGATGGCGTCGAGACTTTCACCCGGCTCCACCGCGGGCCCCGATCCCAAGGCTCCCGGCGGAATCGGCCCCGGTTTGGTCCAACCCTTAAATTGTCCGGCCACACTCATTGCCATGTGCCTTTGAGTCTCGGACTCCGCACTGCCCGGCTCAATGTTTCATTGCACCCCTCTCGAGTTGACCATTGCCGCACCACCGCCGGAGACCAAGAGTCGCCCCATGAATCGCACCCTGTTGCGGCACGCCCGGGTAGAAGACGTGGATCTAGTTTTGGAACTAATCCGCGGGTTGGCGGATTTTGAGAACCTGAGCCATCAAGTTCAGGCCACTCGGGAACAGCTTCAGGAAACGTTGTTCGGAGCCAAACCGGCCGCTGAAGTGGTTCTAGCCTTTGAAGGGGACGAATCCGTCGGCTTTGCCGTGTTCTTCCCCAACTTCTCGACGTTTATCGGAAAGCCAGGCCTTTACCTCGAAGACCTTTACGTCCGCCCAGAATTCCGGGGTCGTGGTCACGGCCGAGCCGTACTGAAGCATCTGGCAACCTTGGCCATGGAACGAGGCTGTGGCCGCTTCGAGTGGACCGTGCTGGACTGGAATGAATCTGCCATCGAGTTCTATCGCCGTCAGGGGGCCGAGATTCTTCCGGAATGGCGCATTTGTCGGGTGGCTGGCGACGCCTTGGATCGACTGGCGGTATCGTCCTAGAGCACTAGAACGACCGCTGCAGGGCCACTTGCCCCCAAGACCGGATAGCAGACTCCACTAAGACAGCAAAACGGCGGACAAAGGTCCGCCGTTTGTCTGAATCGGATCAGGAAACCGTCTCTCTCAAGACCTTCCCTGCCCATCCATTGAAGCGTTACTTGGAGTCGCGAGGTCCGCCACGGTAGGAACGCTTCTCGGTCTTCGCGATATCGGCCACAGGTGCCGCCACCGCTTCAGGCAACGGATTGGCACTCTTCACCAGCAGCTTGAAGGCGGCACGCACCTCAGAATGCAGGCGCAGCTCGATCTCGTACTCACCCAACGCTTGGATAGGCTTCTCGAGGTTAATCTTGCGCTTGTCGAGAGCGACTTCCAGCTGGATCTTGAGCGCGTCAGCAATCGACCCGGAGGTCACGCTGCCAAACATCTTACCGTCATCACCCGTCTTCACGGAGATGGTGAGGGTCACCTTGCTGAGGCTCTTGCCCAACTCCGACATGGAGCTGAGTTCTTTGGCTTCGCGGTCTGCACGGCGCTGGCGCAAGGCCTCAACCCGGCGCTTGTTGCCCAAAGAAACCGGCACTGCCAGTCCCTGGGGGATCAGATAGTTGCGTGCATAACCGGTGGAGATCTTGACCAGATCGGACTCGCCGCCCAGACCGATCACGTTATGAATAAGGAGGACTTCTGTCTTTGGCATGTGAAATAGGGATTAAATTATTAGTTGAAAAGGATTTGTTGAGGATCAGAACGGGACATCGTCATCGTCAGGAGGACCGCCTTCTGCATCCGCAGGGGCCGGAGCAGCGGGAGCAGGACGATTGCCCGTAACCCGTCCTGGCACGGAGCCAGAGGCAGGGGGAGGCATCGGACCCGCTCCACTGCCACCCATACCACTGCCACCCGATCCATCCGGGCGGCCACCAATGAAGGTGAAGTTCTCTAGGACAACACCCAAGCGGGAGCGCTTCTGACCGGTCTGCTTATCGTCCCATTGATCGAGTTTTAGTCTTCCCTCGGCCAGCAACCCTCCACCCTTTCTGAGGTACTGGGAAATTACTTCAGCCTGCTTACCAAATGCGTCGATGTCGACGTAGGTGACCTCCTCGCGGGTCTGACCATCTTCACCGGTCCACTTGCGGTTCATCGCCAAAGAAAGCTTGGCGATGGCCGTGCCCTTTGGTGTGTAACGCAACTCCGGGTCCCGGGTGAGGTTCCCGGCCAGGATGACCTTGTTGAAACTGGCCATAAACGGTTGAAGTTTGGGGTAAGCCGAGTGGAATGGGCCGTATTAGCCGTCTCTTCAGACCTTGGCGACCACTGGAGCCGGAGCTTCAGTGAACAGCACGCGGATCACGTCGGACGCGAGCTTGAAGCGGGCGCGCAATTCAGCGACCGCCTTGCCCTGGGCTTCAAAAATAATGTTCACGAAGTGGCCGGCGCTTTCGCCACTGCGAGCATTCCGCGCAAAGGTCTTCTTTTCGAGCTTTTGCACAGCCTCGATCTTGCCACCCACGGAGGCGATCTCGGCCGACAACTTGTCGACGACTTCCTTGATGCCTTCTTCCTTGCCGGAGAGATCTAAAATAAACAGTCCTTCGTAGCGTTTCATGGTCTTTGAATTGGTTCTAATTCGCTGGTTTAAAATTGATTCCTCCAGTTACCGGCTTCCGTCATCGGAAACCTGCCGGGAGGCTATTTGCTGCCATTCTTCCGTTCAATTGCTTGTCTGACTCAAAAAATGTCTATCGCCACTTCTGGGAACCCACTTGCGATGGATTCACGTTAGCACGCTTTAGTTGGCGTTAGTTAACCCGTTGCTAATTTCAATCACCGATTTCAATCACCGACGGTCTGGACCAACCAAATCGTCTGTCGTTCATTTACTTCATCACCGATTCAGCATTACCGAATCGGTTTTAGCTATTTCAGCCTCAGCAATTCAGCTTCAGCAATTTAGCCTCAGCCTCAGTCTCAGCCGCTGACTGCGCCCTCTTACCCATACTCTTCGAACCGTTGAACCAAATCCTTTCAAAGATTTTAGTTTTTTTCAACGGCTCCCAGAGCACGCGTTTGAAAACTTCCGAGCCAACGCCTCGATCGCCTCAGAACTTCAGATCCAAAAGCTTCAATCCCATCATTGGCTCCGGTTGTGGAGACTCATCGCTTTTCCGAGGTTCTCCTCGATCCAGCATGAAATCTGTTGATCTGCCGATTTCAGAACCTCGTTCAAGCGCACCTGCTCATCGGCAGAAAAAACTCCCAACACATGCGATGCAATGTCTCGAACTTCCTGAACCGGCCGAGCCACACCGATACGCTGCCTCTGAAATGCCTGAGTCCCCAAATGCTGGATCACCGACGCCAGTCCATTGTGCCCCCCTGCTCCACCCGATGGCCGCATACGGATGGCTCCCAAAGGGAGATCCGCATCGTCAGCCACCACCAAAATCTGATCGGGTGTCATGCGGTAGAAACGACTCAGAGCCGCCACTGCCTCACCGCTCAGATTCATGTAGGTTTGGTGTTTCACGCAGACCACCTTTCGGCCGCCGCATTCACCCGTCGCCACTTCTGAAAAGAACTTCCGCTCCCTCCGCCAACCGGAACAC
>JAPLUH010000308.1 GCA_026397675.1 Verrucomicrobiota bacterium | reverse complement strand
GGTAAGACTTCTCTCCGTCGGATGTCTGCTTTGGATCACATCCTGAGCTTCAATCTATTCGGCGGGAGCCTTTTCCAAAGCGGTTTCAGGGCTTCCCGTATATTTGGACGCTATCGAGGGGCCTGAGCGACCTCGATGCGCTTGCGGGGGGGTGATGGGATAGTGGACATCAGGGAGGCGGAGAATTAAGAAAAGGGGTCAGTTCTTGATATTGTCTACTCCCCACCCTGCTTCCTCCGGCGATACAAGAGATGGTTCAGATAACCGCGCGTGCCCATCGCCAGACGTTCGGCGATCCACCCCACCGTCATCATCGTCTCCGCCCGCAAGCGCGCCGCCAAAGCCACCTTCACCGGATCCCCCTTGGGCCGAGTTTTGAGATCCGCTTCCTGCCACTGCCCCGCTTCAACTCCTCCGCGATGATGAGTTCCGCCAGCGCCTGCTCAAACCGGTGCCGCCCCTCCGGACTGTCCTCGGGGATGCCCCACCCGCCCAGCAACCGATCCGCCCGCAACCACGCCGGACGTTTCGAGCGCGCGAGCAAGTACGCAGGCCAACTACTCCAGGCAAAACTCTGCAAGGGCGCATCCGCTGCCACCAGTTTCGCTCGCGCCGGATTCAAGTGGACGTAATCGCCCACGCTCTTGAGATAACCGTTACCCGATCCGTCCACGATCAGCGACTTGTAGCGCCCGGAGAACAAGTGGCCGAAGAGCTTGTGACGTCGGTTGAAGCGACTCGTGTAAGTGCCCAGCAATCATTTCATCCCGGCGACCAGATTTGGCTGCGGCGTCTCGACCACGACATGAAAATGATTCGGCATGAGGACATAGGCGTGAACTTGCCAGCCCGTCTTGGCGCAAGCCTAGCCCAGCGTCTCAACGAATCGCTGGCGATCCGCATCGTCCATGAAAATCCGCTCGCGCCGGTCACCGCGATTCATGACGTGATAAATCGCGCCAGCATACTCGACTCTTAACTTGCGGGCCGTGACGGGGGGTGGCTTTGTCAGCTTTATGTATCAATATCAAGAACTGACCCCTTTACGTGACCTCTTTACGGATCGTAGGCGGTGGGTAATTGTGACGAAAAAAACGTTGCGATCAGTTTTTTATAGACGAATATGTCTTTGAAAACCCTGTTCGCAACGAGGTTTTCGTTGCTATGCTCATTCGTTTCTCCGTCGAAAACTATTTGTCGTTCGGCGCTCGGGCGGAATTCTCCACCGTCGCTACCCGGGAGATGCATCATCGCGATCGCACCTACTCGGCGGGGCCGGATGGGCTGCGGTTGCTCCCGGTTTCCGTGCTGTTCGGGCCCAACGCTTCAGGTAAGTCCAATCTGTTCCGTGCCCTCCAATTCCTGAGGGGGCTCGTTGTCGAGGAGTCGCTGAGTCGGGTTCGTCCCAGCGGCAAGGTGTTGTTGTTCCGTCGGACGCTGGAATCAGATCGCCCGTCCTTCCATTTCGAAGACGAGCTCACCGGTGGAGATCTCGAGCAAACCCAGTTCCTGAACTTCGTGGGGAAAGGCACACGCAGCAACGAGCTGTTCCTGCACCAGGCGCTCGACCGGGCGGTCGAGTCGCTCAAGCCGGCCTTCGAATGGTTCAGCAAGATCCTCCTGCTGCTGGACCCACGCTCGGTGTCGCCAGCGATGGTTTTCCAGTTGGCCGCACGGGATGATTTCCGCTCGTTCTGCAGCGACTCGGTGCGACGTATCGGTGCAGGCATCGAGTCGATTGAACCCGAAGTGTTGCCGATCAAGGACTCGACTGTTCCCAAACACGTGCGCGAGGAGGCCATGCGTCGGCTGACGGATGTCGATGGGGTGCTGATGGGCACGCGCGACGGGCAGCGATTCTCCTTCTCGAAGGTCAACGGTGAAGTCCAGGTGGCTCGTGTGGTGAGCTACCATCCGGGAACGGATGGCGAGCGGGTGCGCTTTGAATTCTCCGAGGAATCCGAGGGAACCCAGCGATTCATGGACCTGCTGCCGGCCCTGTACCACCTTGGTCGCCCGAACCATCAGCAGGTCGTCTTCGTGGATGAACTGGACCGAAGTCTGCACAGCGGTTTGACCCGATCCGTAGTGGAGAGCTACCTGCAGAATTGGCTACCAGGACAAACTACCCAATTCCTGTTCACCAGCCATGACGCGACCCTGCTCGATCAAGACCTGTTCCGGCGGGACGAAGTCTGGCTCTTGGAGAAGACCGACCGCGGTGACACGGAGATCCGTAGTCTGGGTGACTACCGGGTGCGCACGGACAAGCGGTTGATGAAGGACTATCTGCAGGGCCGCTTCGGAGCGGTGCCTCGGACTCGTCGTCTGGCGATGCGTCGTCCCGCGTTCGCAACGACACCCCACAGATCCTGACCCATGGCGAAGCCCTCGTTTGCTCCGCGAGCTTCCGGCTTCCGGGAGCCCAAGACCTTCATCGTGGTGGCCACCGAGGGGCGCGTCACCGAGGAGCATTACCTCAGCGCCTTCAAGCCATCGCGAGACGCCGTGCTCCAACTGACGGTGCTACCGAACCGGAACAACAAGAGCCATCCCAGGGAGTGCCTGAAACGGCTGCGCCAACATGCCAAGGACAAGAACCTGGCCGGTGATGACCAACTCTGGGTGATGATCGACCGAGACCAGTGGTCAGAAGCTGACTTGAACGAGGTGGCTCGGGAGTTGGCGAAGCACCGGAACCACTTCTTGGCCCTCAGCAACCCTTGTGTGGAGTACTGGTTCTACCTGCATTTCCGAGACCCAAGATCCTTCACGGATGGGCAGAAGGTGATCCGGGATTTGAGGCGACACCTTCCGGAGTATTCCAAGGACAACTTCGACCTGGTGAAGCTCAAGGCCGGCGTGCACAAAGCCATCGAGCGAGCCAAACGCCAAGAAGAAGACCTGAAGGCGCTTTGGCCCAAGAACACCGGCACCCGAGTGTATCAGCTGATGAAGGTGCTTTTGGGCGAGCCGA
>JAPLUH010000208.1 GCA_026397675.1 Verrucomicrobiota bacterium | reverse complement strand
GAGAAGTTCTGGCGACCGTCCATACGCCGCGCCCTGCGCTCCGATTTCGCGCTGAGTCTCTTGGGAGTTCCTGCGGCTCAGAGGGATCACTTGGAGCGAACCTGCGGGCAAGACATCGCGGCCTTCATGGAGGACTGTGTGGAGACGGTCTGCACACGGCTACCGGTGACCGACAACTACTTCTGGCGCCTCTACCTTTTTGGACGCTACACCCGAGACTGCTGCCCGGAATACTTGCGCGAGCCGAACTTCCAACGACTAAAAGACGGCCTGGCCGACCGGATCGAGACCCACACCAACAGCCTCACCGGCTTTCTGCGCCAACATACCCGTCCCCTGTCTCGATTCGTGCTCCTCGATCACATGGACTGGCTGAGCTACCGGCATCCCGAGGCACTGGCCGAGGAATGGCAGGCCATTGTGGATCGGGCCAGTGCGGGTGCGCGGATTTTGTGGCGATCCGGGGGGGTCTCCGCTGACTTCGTAGATCCGGTGCGTGTCCGCCACCAAGGAAGCCCGACCCGCGTAGGTGAATTAATTCGGTACGATCGAGAACTGGCCACCGATTGCCACCGTCGGGATCGCGTCCACACCTATGGCAGCTTCCACATTGCACACCTCGCCGCCTGAGCCCTCGGCTCAAATTCTCTGGTCTACCGACGCCGTCCGAGCAATCGGAGGCGGTGACTGCGGGGCACCCGCCTACTGGCGGCGAGTCGTGGGTGATCATTTCCGCCCGGCAATGAACCTGAATGGTCGCGCGGGATGGGTGACCCATGGCGCATTCGGCTGTCCCATCACAGTGCACGATCGTCGACGCACCGACTCCTATCCGGTGTCGCTGATGACCCAATATCTCGACTATCCGCGCGCTGAATTAAACCACTTTTCCAGCGGTCCCCTGCGACTGGCTGCACGACTCGGCCTGGTGGCCTTTGAGGCGATCCTGCGCGGTGCTATGGCCGATCGTACCGTTCAATGGAACAGTTGGATGTTTTCAACCAACCCCGTACCTGAGGGGCTTTTGGGATCCGTAGGGGCCATCACCCGCTCGTTGGTGCGGGAGTTTCCTGAGCATGCGGTGGTTCTAAGGAATGTTGACGAGGTCGGCGCCCCGGGACTGGCCGATCAGCTCGTCCAACAGGGTTACCGCCTGCTAACCAGTCGGATCGTCCATTGTTTTGACGCCCGTCAAAGGCCCTTAAGGAACACATCGACGCTGCGCCGGGACGGCAAGGAGTTCGCCGGTGACACCCGCTACCGATGGGTCCATCCCTCGGAGATCCAAGACTCCGATGCAGCCCGTATTGCTGAGCTCTACCGAATGCTCTACCTGGAGAAGCACTCCTGGCTGAATCCGCACTTTGACGAGGCCTTTGTCCATGCGGCCATCCGCGGTCGCTGGCTGGAGTTTCACGGCCTTCGCGATCGCTTGGGTCGATTGGTGGGTATTTGGGGATACTTCACCATCGACCACACCATCACGACGGTTCCTTTCATCGGCTACGACACCGCATTGCCAGCGGAATCGGGCCTCTATCGACAGCTCTTTCTTGGCATCCACCGCGGGGTGACTGATCGGAAGCAACTGCTCAACTACAGCTCCGGGGCGGGCGAATTTAAACGCCGCCGAGGTGCCTTGCCCGCAGTCGAATACAACGCGGTCTTCGATCGCCATCTGCCCGAACGGCGGCGCATGGCCTTCCGCATCGCTGGCCTGCTCTTGAATCGTCTGGCCCGGCCTTGGCTTGAGGCCAGCGGCCTCTAGGCACAGGGCAAACCCTCTTAAATGGCATTCGGGAAACACCGCCACCCAACGGTCACTGAAAGGTCACCCACCGTTGTCCGAACGGACACTTCTCGGTAACAGGTACACGGCACGGTGAGGAAATGGATCAGTACCGGTCGCTTTTTGGGCGGCAAGCAGCCTTTTGGATACTCCTGGCCTTCCTGATGGGTTGCGGCGAAGCAGTCGTGGCGGAGTCGACCACGCCCATCCGACGTCCGCGA
>JAPLUH010000386.1 GCA_026397675.1 Verrucomicrobiota bacterium | reverse complement strand
CCGGTGCCGGTGACCTCCAGACGCGTCTCAAGGTCAACCTCTGGGGCAATGACGGCGGCGTCACCGCCCTAGCCCTCATGCCCTACGTGAAATTGCCCCTGTCGGCCTCCCATGTCCGCAACGGGCATGCTGAAGGAGGTCTCATTGTACCACTGGCCATCGAATTGGCACCAGGCTGGTCGTTGGGCGGCCAGACCCAGGTCGATTGGGTTCATTACGACCCGGCCGGTCACGGCTTGGAATGGGGCAACACCGTGACCCTCGGCCGCGACATCACCGAGCGGTGGGCCGGCTTCATCGAATTGGCCGCCCGCATCGCACCGGAATCGGGTCTGCCCTGGCAGGGGCAATTCGACCTCGGCTTCACCTGGGAGGCCCGTGAGGGGCTCCAACTCGATTTCGGCTGCTTCTTCGGAATCACCCGATCGGCTCCGGATTACATGCCCTTCCTCGGGCTGACCTGGCGGTACTGACACCAACAGGCCGTTGGTAAGAGGGTTCCCGACGCGAGCGGGGCTGGAGGTGGGTGTCGAGCGCTTGGCGGAATCGTTCGATCCCGGCTTTTTCAGCATCTCCGAGGCCGTAACGAATGTGGCCTCCCAAATAGGATTGGCGAAATTCACGGGTGAATTCTGGGCGATGCTCGATCCAGTGGGGCATCGATTCCAGACCGAGAACCCGGGCTTGGCGAAGGCGGTCCGCCAAGGCGGGCGTTGCAGCGGATTCCCCAACGGCCCATACGGCGTAAACAAACGGCAGGCCTGTCCATTCCTTCCACGCGGCCCCCAAATCCCATAGCCGGTGCGGATGAGGACCCAGAGAAAATCGAATGGCCGGATCGCCAATGAGCAGCACATTGCGAGGCATCCGCTCCCGGTCATAATCCGCCAAAGGGCTGAAGCGCGGCGATAGCCCTCGGGCTGCCAAGAGCACGCGCAATAAATTGACGCTGGTGCAGGAAGCCGGGTCGAGATGCACCTCGGTCAGGCGTTCGTCGAGCGGGTCCTGATGGGCCAGAAAAACGCTGGCGACCGGTCCGTCAGAGGCGATGGCTACGCCGTCCACGATGGAATACCCCGGAGCAAACAACGCTTCGGTAACACTCAGCAAAGCGGCCTCGAGCCGACCGGCACGCAATTCCACCGCCAACGTCGACGGCGGCAAGAATCGACACCCCTCCTCCAGCCCACAGGTCAATGGCACCGCATTGAGGTAGGGAACGGACCCGATGCGTGCCGTCTCAGGAATCACACCTCAAGAGAGCGGCTTTATGGTCCACCGCAAGCAACGAACGATGCGAGATCTCGAAGAGCATCACTTGAGCCGATCAACAAATTGGGCCGTCTTGTCCATGGCCACCTGGATCTTGTCGAAGGCGGTCGCAAAACAGCAGCGCACAAAGCCTTCGCCACTGGGCCCGAAGGCTCCGCCAGGCACGCAGGCGACCTTCTCCTCGTTCAACAAACGCACAGCAAACTCCTTCGAAGACAGACCCGTGCTGGTGATGTCGGGGAACGCATAGAAAGAGCCCCTGGGCAAATGGCACTTGAGACCCATGTCGTTGAGGGCCTTCACGATGAAATTGCGCCGCAACTGATACTGGTCGCGCATTTCAGCCGTCGCGGCAGCCCCGTGAAGGAGCGCCTCGATGGCGGCCTCCTGGGCGATGATGCTCGCACACATGATGGCGTACTGGTGCACCTTCATCATGGCATCGATGAGCGGGGCCGGACCGCAGGCGTAGCCGATGCGAAATCCAGTCATGGCATAAGCCTTCGAAAAACCGTGCAGGAAGATGGTCCGCTCGGCCATGCCCGGCAGCGAGGCGATGGACACGTGCTCTCCCTCGAAGGTCAGCTCGGAGTAGATCTCATCGGTGAGAATCAACAAGTCATGACGTCGGGCCACTTCCGCGATCTCGAGCAACTGCTGCCGGGTCATGGTGCCCCCGGTCGGGTTGGTCGGGAACGACAGCATGAGCACCTTGGACTTCGGCGTGACCACCGCCTCAATGGCTTGAGCCGTCACCGCGAAACCGTCTTCGGCCTTGCACGCCACCGGCACCGGGACCGCATGAGCCAAAACCACACTCGGTGCGTAGCTGACATAGCAGGGCTCGTGGTAAATCACCTCATCGCCAGGGTTGAGCACCGCGCGCAGAGCCAAATCCAGAGCCTCGCTGACGCCGACAGCCACCAAGACCTCCGTCTTAGGATCGTAGCGAACCCCAAAGTGCTGCTCGACGTAGTCCGAGATGCATTCCCGCAACTTCAGGAGGCCGAGATTGGAAGTGTACTGGGTCCGGCCCCGTTCTAGGGCGTAAATTGCCGCCTCGCGAAT
>JAPLUH010000164.1 GCA_026397675.1 Verrucomicrobiota bacterium | reverse complement strand
TCGGAAGTCCCCGACCTGCTCGATCTTTCCCGGGAGAGCCCGGCCACCCGCGCCCTTTACGGCATCGGTGAAACCGGCATCGATGGTTTCGCCCGGCAATGCCTCCTCGCCCGCCGCTTCGCCGAAGCCGGCGCACGATTTATCGAAGTGAACCTCGGCGGCTGGGATCAGCATCGAAACCTAGAGGCCTCACTCCGCAAGAATGCCCGAGCCCTCGACCGCCCCGCCGCTGCGCTGCTCCAAGACCTCGCCGCCCGCGGCCTCCTCGACGACACCCTCGTGCTCTGGGGAGGCGAGTTCGGCCGCACCCCCGACAGCCGCCAGGACGACGGCCGCGACCACAATCATCAAGGATTCACGGTCTGGATGGCCTGAGGCGGCCTCCGCGGAGGGCATTCTCATGGACGCACCGACGACCATGGCGCCAAGGCGATCGAAAACCCCGTCCACATCCACGACCTCCACGCCACCCTTCTCCACTGCTTGGGCCTCGATCACGAGCGCCTCACCTACCATTACGGCGGCCGCGACCATCGCCTCACCGACGTCGACGGCTCCGTCGTCCGCGCCATCCTGAGTTGAGTCCCTCTCGGACCCCCGAAACTGCGCAGAGCTAAAACCCCAGTCTCCACCGCCCTCCTCTCACTAGAGGCAGCGGCAGCGGGAGCGGGCCGGAGCGAGCATTGGAAGCGATTAAACCCTCCCCTCGCGCACAGCGCGAAAGCCCCATCCTCCCCCCGAGTTTCCCTGCGCGCGCAGGCCCGGTCCCGCGGAGCTCTACCTTACAGCGCGCCGCAAAAAACGATTCCCTTCAGAGCCTATCGCCCATCACTTCAAAATATGAGACAGTGTCCCCTTTTGTGTAAATAGGTGGGACCGACCCCGAGACGACCCCGAGACAAGACATCGACACGCGAATTGGAGAAACCGCCCAAAAACCTGTTGCTGGAGATTCCCCAACCGGTAGGCTCGCCGTTCCTGCAGGTGATTTTCACCCGTAGGCTCGTACTCAACAGAATAATCCGGCCCTTCCGCCGGATGGGAACCTCAGCCGCACCCGTGCGAGCGTCGTCGCCCAATACCAGGAAGTAGTGTCAAATACATGAGCACCATCGGAATCAAAGAACTCCTCGAAGCAGGCGTTCACTTCGGCCATCAGACCCGTCGCTGGAATCCCAAGATGAAGCGTTTCATCTTCGAGGCCCGCAACGGCATCCACGTCATCGACTTGTCCAAGACGGTCGTTCAAATGGAAGAAGCCTGCAAATTCCTCGCCGCCACCGCGGCCAAGGGCGGCAACATCCTCTTTGTTGGCACCAAGAAGCAGGCCCAAGAAGCCGTCAAGGAATCAGCCAAAGCCTGCGGCCAACCCTTCGTCACTGAGCGCTGGCTCGGCGGCACCCTGACCAACCTCAAGACCGTCAAGCGCTCCATGAAGCGCATGAAGGAAATTGAACGCATGGAGGCCGACGGCTCGATCAACCAGTACGTCAAGCAGGAGCAGTCCATGATCCGCCGCGAACATCAGCGGCTCTTCAAGAACCTCGACGGTCTGCGCACCATCGACGCCGCCCCCGACGTCATGTTCGTGATCGACCTCAAGCGCGAGCACAACGCCGTCGCCGAAGCCCGTCGCCTGCGCATCCCGCTGGTAGCCATTGTCGATACCAACGCCGACCCCGACCTGGTGGACTACCCGATCGCCGGCAACGACGACGCCATCCGCTCCATCAAAATTCTCCTCCAGACCGTGACCACCGCCATTGCCCAGGGCAAGGCTGAGGCCGACGCCAAGAAGAGCCGCCGCATTAACCGCGACGAGCCGACGACCGTTCCCGTTCCCGCCCCCGCACCGGTTGCCCCTGCGGCTCCCGCCGAGGTCGCCCCGACGGTCGCTTGAAATAATTTAACACTCTCCGACGCGCCGGAGCGGATAACGCTCCGGCGCTTTTTCTCAGAAAACATCACCCACAATCGATATTCTTCATGCCTGAAATCACCCCAGCCCTCGTCGGGCAACTCCGCGCCATGACCGGTGCCGGATTGATGAACTGCAAGAAGGCCCTGGACGCGACCCAGGGCGACCTGAACGCCGCCGTCGATCTCCTGCGCAAGCAAGGAACCGCCGCCGCAGTGAAAAAGGCCGACCGCGTCGCCAATGAAGGCCTCATCGGACAAGCCGTCCTGAGCGGCGGCCAAGTTGGCGCACTCATCGAGGTTAATTGCGAAACCGATTTCGTCGCCCGCAACGACTCCTTCAAAGCCTTCGTCAACGAGCTCGCTTCCAAGGCTGCCACCCAACCGGGTGTCGACCTCGATCCCGACCGCGTCGCTGCTGTGGCCAAGATCGGCGAAAATATCCAAATCCGCCGCGTCACCCGCCTGGAAGTCCAGGGCATCGGTGCTCTGGCCGCCTACATCCATACCGGCGGCAAGGTCGGTGTGATGGTAGAAGTCGGTGCTACTCAGGCCGCATCGGTCCACACCGAGGATTTCAAGCAACTCCTGCGCGACGTCACACTGCAAATCGCAGCCGCCAGCCCAGTGGCGGTCAGCCGCAACGATGTACCCCAAGAACTCGCGGACAAGGAACGTGAAATCGCCGCTCAGTCCGACGCCCTCAAGGGCAAGCCGGCCGCCGCGATGGAAAGCATCCTCAAAGGCAAAATGAACAAGTACTTTGAGACCAACTGCCTCCTTGAGCAGGGCTTCGTGAAGAACCCAGAGTTGAAGATGGAAGCCCATCTGGGCGCCGTCAGCAAGCAACTGGGTGACACCCTGAGCATCCGCCGTTTCCTGCGCTTCCAGATCGGCGAGTAATCCGGAATTCTTCAAACTACCGTCCGGGTCTCGCACCCGACACCAACAAGGCACCCCAATCGGGGTGCCTTTTTATTTTCGCTTCAGTTCCTCAGTTCCGGACGGAGGTCCGCTCCGCGAGCCAGATCACATCCACATTGTTCGGCGAGGCCACATTCAGAGGCATGTCGTAGAACTTCACCGGCTGAACCGTCCGCGGATCCAGCCACTTTTTGATTTCCGTGTGCCCGTCGGCAAAACTAATGCCCGCCGCCCGGTTATGATAGCTGGCTGGGTAGTCGATGATGCGGGCCGCGCCCGGGCTTTCCACCATCTGGTTGGCGTAGCCGCCGGCATTAATGCTATCGGGGTGCTCATCGAGCAGCACATACATCTGCGAAGCCCCCACCGTGGCGATCTCGGAAGATTTCTTGAAGATCTTGTAGCGTTGCTGGCCATCCTGATAGCCAGAGCCGGGCGGCAACCACCCTCCCGGTCCTCCCATCGCCTGACTCATGCTCATGCTGCGCACCCGTGCGTACTTCTTGCCCGACAAAGTCACCATACTCAGGTCAGCTGGGCACTTGTAGATCGCCGCAGACTGAAGGAATGGGGCCAACAACGAGTTGGAGGGATTGAGCAGCATTTGCTGATTGGTGTTGTCCCCGGGGAACGGCCCGGGCCAACCCATCCACCCCCCGACCCACTGGTATTTCTCGTCGCGTGAATTCCCCGGCTGGGTGATGCGATCCTCGTTGTCCATGGGATACATCAAGTGAGCCAACTGGATCTGCTTGAGGTTATTCATGCAGCCCGTCCCCATCGCCTTGGCCTTGGCTTTGCCCAATGCCGGCAAGAGCATGCCCGCCAAAATCGCGATAATCGCGATCACCACCAGCAACTCGATGAGAGTGAACGCCGCGGAGCGAACACGAAGAGACGATGACATTCCCTTTCGGTACGCAGTCAACCGCTCGGCGGCAAGCGAGGAATTCTGCCCCGGAAATTCTATCAAGGACCTACCCTGACCATCGGGATCGACCGACCTACTCGAGGAAGGCCTTGTGCAGGGCGCGCATAGCCTTCTCGCCACTGGCCAAGTCGATCACGACGCTGATTTTAATTTCGCTCGTAGAAATGAGGCCAATGTTGACGTCCTCAGCGGCGAGGACAGTGAACATCCGCGCCGCCACGCCGCTGTGGCTGCGCATGCCCACGCCCACGATGGAAACCTTGCCGATGCTCTCATCGGTAGACACCTCGCGGAAGCCCAACTCGGCACGGAGGCTTTCCAGCACCTTGCCGGCCTTGGTGAGGTCGGGTTTGTCGACGGTGAAGGTCAGGTCGGTCGCCGGATTGCCGCCCGCATGGCTGGCATTCTGGACGATCATGTCCACGTTGATGTTCGCCTCGGACAGGGCGTTGAAAATGCGGGCCGCACGGCCGGGTTGATCAGGCAGGCCCCAAACGGTGACCTTGGCC
>JAPLUH010000094.1 GCA_026397675.1 Verrucomicrobiota bacterium | reverse complement strand
TACTGAAGGGAATCCCCGGACCCGTTCTGGCCCAGTTTCCGTATGGCCATGTACCGCGGAAGGTCACGCTGCCTTGGGGAATTCCGGTGCGCGTGGATGGCAAGAAGCAGACGGTGTCCCTGCTTGAGGCAGCGGTAGTTTAGCGGTTCACGGCCTTGGGTGCGATCAAATCGTCGCCATCGGAGCAGGGGCAGTGGTGCATGAAAAAAGCGCGACCCTCTTACGAAGGCCGCGCTTTTGAACTGTCCGAGAGGAAACGGTGTGGGACTTAGTAGTCCATTCCGCCGCCGCCGTGGTGAGGATCACCGGCCGGCTTTTCCTTCTTTTCCGGGATCTCGGTGATCACGGCTTCGGTCGTGAGCAACAGACCCGCAATCGAAGCGGCATTCTGCAGGGCCGAACGAGTCACCTTCTTCGGATCGACGACGCCGGCCTTGACCAGGTCTTCGTACTCGCCGGTGGCGACGTTGTAGCCTTCATTGCCCTTGCGGCGCTTGACTTCCTGAACGATCAGGCCGCCTTCGACACCGGCGTTGCGGGCCAGCTCGCGAAGCGGGGCTTCGATAGCGCGGCGAACGATGTCCACGCCGATCTGCTCGTCAACAATGCTCAGCTTGAGGGCCTCGATTGCCGGGAGGGTGCGGATGAGAGCCACGCCGCCGCCAGCGACGATGCCTTCTTCGACAGCTGCACGGGTCGCGTGCAGGGCGTCCTCAACGCGAGCCTTCTTTTCCTTCATCTCGGTCTCGGTCGCGGCACCGACGTGGATGACGGCCACGCCGCCAGCCAGCTTGGCGAGGCGCTCTTGGAGTTTTTCGCGGTCGTAGTCGCTGGTGGTCTCTTCGATCTGACGGCGGATCTGGTTAACCCGGCCCTGGATCTCGGAGTTCTTACCGTTACCTTCGATGATCGTGGTGTTTTCCTTCTCGACCAACACGCTCTTGGCGCGGCCCAGGTCGGCCAGCTCGAGGCTGTCCAGCTTGATGCCGAGGTCTTCGGTGATCAAACGACCACCGGTGAGGATGGCGATGTCTTCCATCATGGCCTTGCGGCGGTCACCGAAGCCCGGAGCCTTGACGGCGCAGACGTTGATGGTGCCACGGAGCTTGTTGACCACGAGGGTGGCCAGGGCTTCGCCTTCGACCTCTTCGGAGATGATCAACAGGGGCTTGCCGGTCTTGGGGTCTCGATGGACTTGGCTTCTTCAACGGTGATGGTGCCGTCTTTGCCGACCTTATCCATGGCCTCGGCGATGATGTCGCCGATCGCGGTGTCCCAGTTGGCGGAAACAGTGGCGACCTGCTTGATCTCTTCCTTGTCCTTGACCTTCTTGGAGATCTTGGCCAGCTGCTCCGTGGCGGCGTCGACTGCCTTCTGGATGCCGCGCTGCAACGAGATCGGGTTGGCACCGGCGGTCACGTGCTTGAGACCTTCGCGGTAGATGGCTTCGGCCAACACCGTGGCGGTGGTGGTACCGTCACCAGCGATGTCGCTGGTCTTGCTGGCGACCTCGCGGACTAGCTGGGCGCCAATGTTCTGGTAGGGGTTCGCGAGTTCGATCTCCTTGGCGACGGTCACGCCGTCCTTGGTGATCGTCGGGGACCCGAACTTTTTGTCGATGACCACGTTACGGCCCTTGGGACCGAGGGTGGCCTTGACCGCCTTGGCCAAGATCTCGACGCCCTTCAGGATTTCCTGACGGGCTGCTTCATCAAACAGAAGTTGTTTTGCTGCCATGTTCTAGAGTGTGTTGTGAATGTTGTTGTTGAGAGTGGAAATCAGCTAAATAGGGATTAGCCGAGTAGGGATTAGCCAACGATTGCGATCAGGTCGTCGGTGCTGAAGATCTTGTATTCCTTGCCGTCGATCTTGACCTCGGTGCCGCCGTACTTGGAGACCAAAACGCGATCACCGACCTTGACCTCGAAGGCCACCTTCTTGCCGTCGTCACCAGTCTTGCCGGTTCCGAGTGCCTTCACGAGGCCCTCAGACGGTTTTTCCTTGGCGGAATCCGGGATGATGATTCCTCCCTTTTTGATTTCTTTTTCCTCGCCGATTTCCACGAGGACGCGATCGCCCAGGGGTTTTACGTTCAGTGCCATATGATGGTTACTAGTGTAGTGTTGTGTTGTGCGGATGAAGCCCGCCGTTGGGACGGCTGAGCAAAATTGGTTTTGAGGGGATTAGGCCTTCTTCTTTTCATCGACCACCTCGGCGTCGATGATGGGACCTTGATCGCCTGCTTTGGGTTCGCCACCTGCGGAGGAACCTGGGCCGCTTGGCCCGCCGGCCTGTTCGGATCCGGCGGTGCCGGGTTCTTTTTGATACATGCCCGCGCTGGCGGTCTGGAGCGTTTCGTTGAGTTTGTCGAGCGCCGAGCGGATGGCGGCCGAATCAGAACCCTTGAGAGAGTCTTTAACGGAAGCCAGAGCGGACTCGATGCCGGACTTGGATTCACCGAGCTTTTCGCCGTTGTCCTTCACGAATTTCTCGGAACGGTACACGGTGTTGTCGGCTTCATTACGCAGTTCGACTTCTTCGCGGCGGGTCTTGTCCTCTTCGGCATGGGACTCGGCATCGCGACGCATCTTCTCGACCTCGTCCTTGGAGAGACCGCTAGAGGCAGTGATGACGATGTTCTGGCTCTTGCCAGTACCGAGGTCCTTGGCGCTGACATTCAGGATGCCATTGGCGTCGATGTCGAAAGTGACTTCGATCTGGGGAACGCCGCGGGCTGCGGGGGGAATATCGGCCAGTTGGAATTTGCCCAGCGACTTGTTGTCGCGGGAGAACTGGCGTTCGCCCTGGAGCACGTGGATTTCGACGCCCGGTTGGTTGTCGCTGGCCGTCGAGAAGATTTCCGACTTGCGGCTCGGGATGGTGGTGTTGCGGTCGATGAGTTTGGTAGACACGCCGCCCAGAGTTTCGATGCCCAATGACAACGGGGTGACGTCGAGCAGCAGGACTCCCTTGACTTCGCCTTTGAGCACTCCGCCCTGAATACCGGCACCGATTGCAACGACCTCGTCGGGGTTGACGCCCTGATGGGGCGGCTTGCTGACCAGTCCACGGGCTGTTTCGACAACCCGCGGCATGCGGGTCATGCCTCCAACCAACACCAGTTCGTCGATCTTTTCGGCCGCAATGCCGGCGTCGCGCAAACAGGCTTGAGTCGGGGTGATCGTGCGCTCGAAGAGGGAGTCACACAGTTGCTCCATCTTGGAGCGGGAAAGCTTCAGGGCGATGTGCTTCGGGCCGGAAGCATCGGCCGTGATGAAGGGCAGGTTGATCTCGTATTGCTGGGACGAGGACAGTGCGATCTTGGACTTTTCGGCCTCTTCCTTAATGCGCTGGAGCGCATCGGCCTGCTTGCGGAGATCAATTCCTTGGTCTTTTTGGAATTCGGCCAAGATCCAGTCGATGATGGCGTTATCCCAGTCGTCGCCGCCCAAGTGGGTATCGCCGTTGGTGGCCTTCACTTCGAAGACACCGTCGCCGATTTCCAAGACGGAGATATCGAACGTGCCGCCGCCCAGGTCGTACACGGCGATCTTTTCGTCTTTCTTTTTGTCGAGACCGTAAGCTAACGAAGCTGCGGTGGGTTCGTTGATAATTCGGAGGACTTCCAAGCCCGCAATCTTACCGGCATCTTTGGTGGCCTGACGCTGAGTGTCGTTAAAATAGGCCGGCACCGTGATCACGGCTTGGGTGATGGTCTCGCCCAAGCGAACTTCGGCATCGGACTTCAGCTTGGCCAGGATCATTGCGCTGATCTCTGGGGGGCTGAACGCCTTGGGCTTGCCCTCGACTTCGACCTCAATGTGGGCATCACCGTTGGCAGCGCGAACGACCTTGTAGGGCACTCGCTTGAGCTCTTCTTGAACCTCGTCGAACTTACGTCCAATGAATCGTTTGACCGAGTAGACGGTGTTCCGGGGGTTGGTCACGGCCTGACGCTTGGCCGCTTCACCCACTAGACGCTCCCCGTTCTTAGCGAAGGCGACCACCGAGGGCGTTGTTCGTTTGCCTTCTGAGTTCTCCAGCACCAAGGGCTCTCCGCCTTCCATGACGGCCATGCAGGAGTTGGTTGTGCCAAGATCGATTCCAAGAACTTTTGCCATAGTCGGTTTCCGTTTAACTGCCTCTGTTGTTCCATAATGTCTGCAAGGCGGATGCCGATTTCAACGGGACGACGAAAATTTAGGAATTTCGATAAAAACCGATGGAAATCACCGGTTTTTGGTCACTTTTGAAGTGCGAGTGACGAATAAGGCCGGTCGGTAAGGGGAATAGAATGCGACAGAGTGACACAGTGACGCAGTTGTGTTGTCTCAAATGTCACACACTGCTAGATGCCTCCGGGCAAAATGCTTGCAGGCGGATCTCTACAATTTCTCGGTGGGTGATGGGAGCCCCACCTGGAGGACGATCAGCGATGGGCCGGGAGTCGCCGCAGGATTTCCCGGAGGACTAACGAGGCGTGGCGGGAGACAGGGCGTTCCGTTCGGTCAGCGTCGTTGATGCCTACTTGTCCGCCCGCTAAGTCGCTCAAACTGCGGACAATGAGGAATGGTGTTCGGTTGGCCCAACAAACCTGTGCGATGGCGGTCGATTCCATGTCAAGGCAGTCGGCCTTCCAGACTCGAAATGCCCACTGGCGGTACTGGCGGTTGTCGAGGAACACGGGGCCGGAGATTCCGTTGCCCCCGACCGTCAGTTCAGCCTTCCGTGAACCCAATTGGATGGGCGGCACGTGATGAATGGCCTTTTGAGCGATCGCCAGAAGTTGGGGGTCTGCATCAAAAGTTTCCCGGGACTCCGGTTTGTCCATGCCCTCGCGGATAACCTCCACGGTGTCAGGGAAGATGAAACCAAAATTCTCCCGTTTGGGTTTGAAGTAGTCGGGCAGCACGTAACCGGTGCCATCGGGACGCGGGTTGAGGTAGGCCGCCTCGCTGTGATGGTACCAGTGTTCTGGGATGACCACATCACCGATGTGTCGCTCTGGATTGATGCCGCCGGCGATTCCGGCGAAGAACACGTGGCTGATCCTGAAGTGATCGAGTGCCTTCTGGGTGTTCATGGCCGCATTGACCATGCTCACGCCGCTGGGGAAGAGGAGGAGGTCGTGGCCTTCGAAGCGCACCTGCTGGAAGACAATTCCGTCGATCCGCCAGGTGGCGACACGGGTTCCGCCCTCGGTCAGGACAGATTCGTTGGCTTCGATCTCCGGTGGGTAGGCGGCCATCACCGCGATGAAAGGACCCGGACGTCGGTCACGAACTGCTTTCAGCGAGGCCGATGAGCAACCGCATCCTAAACAGAGCAAGAGAAGCCAAATCGGTTTCATCGGAAAATTAGATGAGCCAAGAAGAGTAGCCCGAGCAGGTGTGCGAGCAGGGGCACGGTGCGAGCACGTCCGGTCAAGAGGCTGAAGCCGATGTAGGCCACAAATCCCAGAGCAATGCCTTCGGCGATGCTGAAGGTTAGGGGCATGGCGATCATGGTTATGACTGCCGGAACGGCCTTGGAGAAGTCTTTGAGGTCCAACTCAGCGATGCTCTGCATCATGAAGATGCCCACCAGAACCAAGACCGGGGCTGTCGCCACCTCAGGAATGATGGCGATGAGCGGAGACAGGAACAAAGCCACAAGG
>JAPLUH010000485.1 GCA_026397675.1 Verrucomicrobiota bacterium | reverse complement strand
TTCCGAGTCTTCCCAAGGACCTCCGCGTGCTGCACCGATCACCTCGAGCCAAGCGGGTGATCTACCTCTTCCAATCGGGTGCGCCGTCGCATCTTGATCTCTTTGACCCCAAGCCCCAGTTGGTGAAGATGAACGGCAAGCCCATGCCGGAAAGCCTGACGCGAGGCCAACGCATCGCGCAGCTCATGGGGCAACCGCTCAACTGCGTGGGCAGTCGTTTCCGTTTCGATAGGCACGGCCAATCTGGCATGGAAATCTCCGAGCTGCTCCCGCACATCGGTTCCATTGCCGACGATATCGCGATGGTGCGTTCGATGCACACCGAGGCCATAAATCATGATCCGGGTGTCACCCTCATGCAAACCGGCCATCAGCAGGCGGGGCGGCCGGCCATGGGTTCCTGGATCTCCTATGGTTTAGGCAGTGAGAATGAGCAGTTGCCGGCCTTTGTCGTTTTGGCTTCGGGGCAGGGGCAAGATCAACCGTTGCTCACCCGGTATTGGGGTAGTGGTTTCTTGCCCACCAACCATCAAGGCGTGGAGTTTCGTTCCGGGGCCGAACCCATCTTGTTCGTAAACAATCCGCAGGGGATTTCTCCGGAAATCCGCCGCCGTTTGATCGACAGCACCCGAGAGATCAATCGAGAGCACTTGCAAGCGGTGGGAGACCCCGAGATCGCCACGCGTATCGCCTCGTTCGAAATGGCCTACCGCATGCAGTCCAGCGTGCCGGAGCTCATGGACATCTCGAAAGAGAATCGGGCCACGCTCGATATGTATGGGGCTGAACCAGGCAAGTCTTCGTACGCCAACAACTGCCTCTTGGCCCGACGACTGGCTGAGCGCGGCGTCCGATTCATCCAGCTGTACCATCGGGGTTGGGACCATCACAATAATCTGCCGGCCGACATCGCCAAGACAGCCAAGGCGGTGGATCAAGCCTCGGCAGCCTTGGTGCAGGACCTCCGCCAGCGCGGCCTGCTCGACGACACCCTGGTGATTTGGGGTGGCGAATTCGGCCGCACACCCATGAACCAAGGCGATAGCTCCAATGGCAACTATGGCCGCGACCACCACATGAAGGCCTTTTCCTTGTGGATGGCGGGTGGCGGGGTCCGGGGCGGTACGACCTATGGGTCTACCGACGACTTCGGCTACAACACCGCAGAAAACCCCGTCCACGCCAACGATTTCCAAGCTACAGTCATGCACTTGCTAGGCATCGAGCACACCCGCTTCACCCATCGATTCCAAGGTCGAGACTACCGCCTGACCGATGTCGGAGGCGAAGTGGTCCGAGGCATCCTGGCCTGAGCAGGTTTGAGCCCCTATGGCCCATGAACTTCCGAACATCAGAAAACAGACTGACTTGCCATGTGGCTACACTGTGACCACATTCCAAGCATGAGCAAAACCGCGACTATCCGCACCCGGATTGAGCCTGTCCTCAAGAACGAGGTAGAAGCCATATTAGCCCAACTGGGACTGACGGCATCGGAGGCGGTTCATCTTCTCTACCGACAAATCCAACTGCAGCGAGGTTTGCCCTTCGAGGTGCGCTTGCCAAACAAGCTCACCGCAACCGTCCTCAACGCCAGTAAAGCGGGCCGAAACGTGAAACGGTTTGGTACCAAGAAAGAACTCTTTTCCGACCTGGGAGTTTAAGAACCAAGATCTGCGCTTCTCTTGAGAACCTTCAGTCGCACCAGTCAGTTCAAGAAGGACGTCAAACGCTCGGAGAAGCGGGGCAAAGACTGGGCCAGAACGAAGCAGTTAGATCGGTCGTGCTGGCTGCATCTTCTTCCGCAAGAGCTTCGTTGTTCGCTCGTTACGGGCCTTCAATCGGCCCGCGCCTCGCTCTCGCCTCGTCTTGCGAAAGAATCTGCCACGCCATCACTTTCCTCCCAACAGCATCGTGCTGGCTGGGCCAAGCTGAAGGCTGTCCTGGAACTACTGATCGACGGAGGTCAATTGCCGGAGCTGTTCAAGGATCACCCGCTCCGGGGTGATTTTGCTGGCAGCCGTGATTGCCACATCGAACCTGACTGGTTGCTGATTTACACGCTCACGGAAAATGACTCCCACGTCCGTTTTGAACGCACCGGTACACACAGCGACTTGTTTCGGTGATTTGCTCCGCCGGCTTCGCGTTCTGCGATGATGACTTTCGTGACATCGGTCGTTGCTGTTGCCTCAGGCCCGTTGGAGAACAAAGGACTTAGAATCGACACCTCAGACTCCAGTTGATCAAACAATATGACAAACCGGCGACAATTTCTCCACGGCCTGGGCCTGGCATCGTTGGCTGCAACTTCTCTGGGAAGCTTGCCTGGGTGCATCACTGGAGCGGTCGGCGGATCGGCCCCGTTGTCGGAACTTTCCGTGGCCGAGATCCAGCGACGCATGGCCGCGGGTTCGCTCACCGCGGAGCGACTCACGAACCACTTTCTTCAGCGAATTCACCGACTCGACCGCAATGGACCCCGTCTTAACTCGGTCATCGAGTTGAATCCGGAGGCCGTGGCCATGGCCCGAGCGCTTGATGACGAACGGCGCACGAAGGGACCGCGTGGCCCGCTCCACGGAGTGCCCGTACTCATCAAGGACAACATCGACACCGGCGACCGCATGCAGACGACCGCCGGTTCGCTGGCGTTGGCGGGCTCTACAGCGCCCAAGGATGCGTTCATCGTCACCCGGCTCCGGGCGGCGGGAGCTGTCGTTCTGGGCAAGACCAACCTGAGCGAGTGGGCCAATTTCCGTGGCGATCGTTCCATTTCCGGCTGGAGCGGACGTGGAGGTCTCACGCGCAATCCGCACATGCTCGATCGCAGCGCCTCGGGCTCGAGCTCCGGTTCTGGCGCAGCCGTAGCGGCTGACTTGTGCACTGTGGCCATTGGCTCCGAGACCGATGGATCCATCGTCTCGCCCGCGTCGTCATGCGGCATCGTGGGTTTGAAGCCCACCGTGGGGCTTCTCAGCCGCTCGGGCATCATCCCCATTTCCTCGACGCAAGACACCGCCGGACCCATGGCCCGCACCGTGGCCGATGCGGCGGCGTTGTTGAGCGCATTGACCGGCATTGATCCGTCCGACCCCGCGTCGGCTCACTCAAACGGCGCATTAGCCGGGCAAGACTTCACCCAATTCCTCGATCCCGGCGCGTTGAAGGGCGCACGCATCGGCGTTGCCCGGAACTTTTTCGGATGGCATGGACGCATCGACCAAGTGATGGAATCGGCCCTCAAGATAATGCGCGAACACGGGGCTGAATTGATCGACATCAGCAGCCTCCCGGGTCACTCAGCATTCGGGGACGCCGAGTTCCAGGTGTTGCTGTACGAATTCAAGGCCGGCCTGAACGCGTATTTCGCATCACGGGGTGATGCAGCGCCGGTGAAGTCGTTGGCAGAGCTGATCGCCTTCAATGAGCGCCATGCAGACCGGGAGCTGAAGTTCTTCGGGCAGGAGACCTTAATCAAAGCGCAAGCCAAGGGGCCGCTGACCGAATCGCGCTATCTGGAAGCGCTCGCCCAATGCCGCAAGGTGGGCCGCCAAGATGGCATCGACGGCGTGATGGATCAGCACCGACTCGACGCCCTCGTGGCACCGACCACCGGCCCGGCCCATGCCATCGAGTTGCTGGCGGGTGACGGCGGACTTGGCAGTAGTTCATCCATCGCGGCCGTCGCCGGTTACCCGTCGATTACCCTGCCAGCCGGGATGATCTTCGGATTACCGATCGGCCTCTCGTTTTTCGGCCGCGCCTGGAGCGAAGGAAAACTCATTGGCCTCGCCCACGCCTTCGAGACCGCTGCCTCGGCCCGACGCACCCCGCGATTCCTGCCGTCCTTTGACGAGCGGGCCTAGGCCTTGGAGCCTGTCTTGGAGCGGGGAGCCGCTTTGGGCCGTTTAGTTTTGGCCTGTTTGGCTTTCATCGTGCGGGCGGGTTTTGGATTATGTGCGTCTGGGGCGAGTGGGGTTGCCGAGCGTTTTGCCGCCGGATTCTTGCCCTTTGCGCGGGTCGGTGTGTTGGGCCTTCGCGTGTTCGGACGCGGCGGTTGAGTTGGAGCCTTGCCGGCGGCGGCGGCACTGGGCTTTGCCTTGGGCTTCCGGGCCGACATTGCAATGGGCGCAGCCACTGCGGCCTGCGATGGATCGGACTTCGGTTCACTGCCGCTCCCATCGTCCAAGTCCACGCCAAAGAGGGCGCTCAGGTCTTCTCCGGCCAGTGCCGAATCAGCCGCGGTCTGGGCCTCGCCCGTGAGTGGACCGGCGGCGGCGCTGGCGGTGGCTGCAGCGATGAGTTCGGCCACCTCGACCCCACGGAGCACAAACAGCAGTTCAGGCTGATGGTCCAAGCGAGAACCCACGCCATAGAGCACTGCGGCGAGGTGTTTGCACAATCCAGCCCAGTCAGGGCAGGAGCAGGTCATCTTGATTTCCGACGGTGCGGGAAAGAGCCCGGTCTCCAGGCGGGTTACGTCGGCCAAAATCTCCTTCGAAAGTTTGCCCTGGAGCAGGTCAATGAGGTTGGTGACCTGTCCAGCGCTGCGCTGCTTGAAGGCCTGCCATCGCTCCGCCTTCATGGGTTGAAAGCGGATGTCGATTCGGTAGAGCACGCTGCCCTGGACCAGAGCTGTGACCTGTCCGGGTGTGACGAACAAATCAACGATGGACCCATTGCGAGCGTAGGTGCGCCCCCGGGGCAGGCGGTTCGCGTAGTCGCTGAATGCCTCGAGATGGTTGCACCAGGCGCATCCCCAAAAGCTCTTGGCGATGGCGCGGCCTTCGATGACGACCGGAGCCGCGGCCCGCCCGGATTCTTTGGCGAGCTTGGCGGCGGACTTATGCCCAAGACTCAGGCGTTCGGCGACCGACACGTAGGGGCTGCTGAAGTATCGCATAGGGTTTGGGGAGGGGGATGAAACGTCGCTTATTCGTGCCCGATCGAATTCAGGTTGAGCGAGACGAATTGAAGGATCTCCGAGTTGGACATTTCGGTAATCATCGTCTCAGCCCCGTCGCTCGTTCCAAGCACGGAGTCGGCCAGATCCCGTTTGGATCGGAGAAGTTGATCGATGCGCTCCTCGATTGTCCCACGGCAGGCGAACTTGTGGACCAGCACATTGCGCTTCTGCCCAATGCGGAACGCGCGGTCGGTGGCCTGATTCTCGACGGCCGGGTTCCACCATCGATCGAAATGGAGGACATGGCTCGCCGCTGTGAGGTTGAGGCCCGTGCCACCCGCCTTGAGCGAAAGCACGAAGAAGGGCGGACCGTCTTCGCGCTGAAACTCGGACACCAAACGTTGGCGTTGGGCCACAGGAGTCGATCCATCAAGGATGAGACCCGGTCGACCGAAGACGCTGCGAAGGTGCTCTGCCAGCGGCACGGTCATCTCGCGGAATTGGGTGAACACCAGCACCCGCTCCTGACGGGAGGCAATTTCTTCGGCCAGTTCGGTCAATCGCAAGAACTTGCCGCTGTCCGACGGATGGAACGCCCCATTCCCCAACCAATGAGCCGGGTGGTTGCAAATTTGTTTGAGTCGCATCATGAAGGCCAGCACCAGCCCTCGCCGCTGGATGGGGCTTTCGGCAGGTTCCTTGAGGCGCTCGGCCAGTTCTTCAACGGCGCGCTGGTAGAGGGCGGCCTGCGGTTTTGCCAGCGGACACCAGGCGGTGAGTTCGGTCTTATCGGGCAGGTCCGGCAAGATGCGGCGATCGGTCTTGAGCCGGCGCAGTAGGTAGGGGGAGACCAATTGGCGAAGGGGAGCGAAGTCCGGAGTTTCGGCCCCCTCCAGGCGCTTCACGTAGCGGCCAAACTCCGTGAGGTTCCCCAGGAGCCCGGGATTGAGGAAATCGAAGATCGACCACAATTCGCCGAGCCGGTTCTCGACGGGGGTGCCGGTGAGGGCGATCCGCGCCCGCGCTCTAAGCACCTTGATGGCCTGCGTCTGCTTCGAGCCGGCGTTCTTGATGGCCTGTGCCTCGTCGAGGACGAGTAAGTTCCATATCTTAGTCGTCATCCACTCGAGGCGGGCTGCCTGGCCGTAGGTGGTGATGACCAGATCTTGTCCGTCGAGGAATTCCTCCGAGGTTTTCGCCTGGCGCCAGCTGGAAGGGCCAGGCTCAGAAGGATGAGCGAAGGCCACCCGGAGGCCGGGGGCGAAGCGTTGGATCTCACCCTTCCAGTTGGCGATGAGGGAGGCGGGTGCGATGAGCAGCGAAGGACCATCCACCTGGACCCGTGACCGCGGGTCGCCCCCTTCTTGTGTTGTGGCCCGCTGCAATCGGAGGAGCACCGCGATGACCTGGATTGTTTTTCCGAGTCCCATGTCGTCGGCCAGGCATGCGCCCATGCCCAGCCCTTGCAGCAGCCACAGCCAGTCGACTCCGGCCTCCTGATAGGGCCGTAGTCGGGCCTGCAACCCGGGGTTGCGTTCAGTCGGTGGCGTCTCATCGGAGCTGGGCGTACCGGGTTTCCGGAGCGTTTCGAGGGTTTGGGCGAGCCAGTCGCCGGCGACCACTTCACCCCAATCAGCATCCTGGGCGGAGGGCAGGGCAGTGGTGTCGCCGGCGATGCGGACCCCAGACACCAGGCGCATGGCCTCGAGAAAACTCACGCCACCCTGTCGCGCCTGTCGCTGGGCAACCTTCCAGTGGTCCAGCACGCGTTGGAGTTTCTCTGGATCCACCTCGACCCATCGGCCACGGAGCGGAATTAACCCGCCGGAGCCTTTGAGCAAGGCGTCCCATTCCTCAGGGCTAAGAGGCTCACCGTCGAGGGTTGGGATCACCGAGAAATCGAGCAGGGCGCCCAACCCCAGCCCAGGCCCACGGCTGTTGCCCACTTGCACGGTCACCTTGGGCCGCGAGTTGTGGCGTTGCTTCCACCAGTCGGGAATGCGTACGACAATCCCGGACTGCTCGAATACGGGGATCTCCCGCAAGAAGGCGTGAGCCTGCACGGGTGTCCACGCCTGGGGTTGGAAGAGGGCTCGGCTCTCGAGCTGTTGCCGGGCCCAAGCCGACGATTCAGAGGCCTTGCGGACGGGTTCGAGCAGCGACTGGAGGGCCCCGATGCTGCCGGCCCCAGCAAACTCCTGCAGAGCGCGGCCGAGGGGCAGGTGCACCGGTCGGTCGGACGAGGAGATCCGGTGGGTGAAGGTCGCCATGAACGCGAAGGGAGTGGCTTCCGAGCGTTTGTTTTCGGCGAGATGGAAGGTCACCCGACCCAGCAACTGCATGGCGGGATTGATGACGTGGAGCCACTCCCGAAGTCCCCCGCCCGTGGTGGCTTCGGACCGAGCCAGCGTCTCGAGCTGCCGCCACAAACCCGAAAGCAGTTCGGGCGATAGGTACTCGCCGCCGGCCATGGCGGGAGCTCGAAGTGTCTGCTCCACCAGCCACGAAGCGTTGGCCTCCACCGGAGGCATCGAGCCAGGATCAGAAACGGTCGGCGAATGCGCGAGTGTCGTCAGGCAGGCGTCCACGAAGCCCCGCCAGTACATCCATACGGCGTCCTGCTTCGAAGTGTCGCGCACGGCCGCGATGGCCAGCAACCCCTGCGCCGAGCCCTGAGCGAAGGCCGTGATCAGATCTTGATCGGCATCCCCGTCTGCGGTCCCGGTCAGCCGGCCCTCGGGGTTGAGAGCGAGTTGCATGGCCTGAGCTTGGAAAGCGAGCCCTACTGATCGCGAGCCGAAATTCGAACGATTCGGCGACCGACCCTCCCGCCCACCCAGTGGACCCTTCGCACCCCGGATCGCCGCGCATCCAGAGCGGCCTTTCTCTGGCCTCCGCCTGCATCGCCTGCGCGAACCGTCTCGAATCCGCACGCTGAGTACTGCTCACGTCCACGGGCAGGCCATCCAGCGCGGCAACGGGTTTGGCCCGGCGTCTCTTCAAACGGGCGCAGCGGTAATCTTTGGTACCATCCCGGGAGCGTTGCTGAGCCTATAACATGTTTCAGAAATGAAACGGTATTGCATACAACGTCTTTTTTGTGACACCTTACAATTCATGTCCGTAAAACAATCGCTTCCGTTGCCGGCCGTGCGGGCCCTGCGTGAGCTGGGGCGCGACCTGGCGCTGGCTCGACGGCGGCGCGGCATTTCGACCGAAGACATGGCGGCCCGACTGTTCATCGGCCGAAGCACCCTTTGGCGCCTCGAGAAAGGCGACCCCAATGTCTCGCTGGGAACGCTGGCCACTGCGGCATTCGTGCTCCAGTTGAACGACCGCCTCGCCGGACTCGCCGCACCTGCCAAAGACGCCTTGGGATTGAAGCTGGATGAAGAGCGCCTTCCCCGCCGGATCCGGAGGAAACAATCATGAGCATCGAAGTTCATCTGGACTGGGAAGGATCGACACAGTTTGTTGGACGCCTCCACTCGGCGACTCGGGGTTCATCGGTGACCTTCGAGTATGGAACCCAATGGCTGGCCAGCCCGAGGGCTTTCGCCATCGATCCCACCAACCTGCCGTTGCGGCCGGGTCCGCATCACGGAACCTCCTTGTTCGGGGCTCTGCAGGACTGCGGACCGGATCGATGGGGGCGGGTCCTCATCGGCCGGGCGGTACGACGCCACGTGTTGGAGTCCAAGCCCTATCGGGATCTCGACTACGTTCTGGCGCTCGAAGACTCGTCGCGCATTGGCGCTCTTCGTTTCCGGGCGGATTCCAGTGGCCCGTTTTTGGCGGCCAGCGATGGGCGGATTCCTCCGGTGGTGCAGTTGGCCGCCCTGATCAACGCCGCTGATGCTGTGCACGGCGAAACCGAGACCGCTCAAGACCTTCGCTTCCTGTTGGGGGCGGGATCACCGGTGGGTGGCGCACGCCCCAAGTCGATAGTGGCTCTTCCTGATGGCCGCCTGGCCATTGCCAAGTTTCCCAAGCCGGATGACATCCGGGACATTGCTGCCGGTGAGATCCTCGCGTTGACGCTGGCGGCCAACGCAGGCATCCGGGTCGCCGAGCATCGATGGGTTCATTCGAAGGGACGGAGCGTCTCTGTCATCACCCGTTTCGACCGGGACGGCGGGAAGCGGATTCCCTTCATCTCGGCCAACAGTCTCCTGGGGCTCGCTCATGGAGAGAAGGGCACCTATACCATGCTGGCCGACGGTATCCGTCAGTTCGGTGATGAGGTGCGACTGGAGTTGCGCGAGTTGTGGCGTCGGATGGTATTTTCGCTGTTGGCGAGCAACTACGACGATCACCTCCGCAACCATGGATTCCTGATGCGCACGGCGGGGCTCTGGTCGCTGTCGCCGGCCTATGACCTCAATCCTGTTCCAGAGATCGACCGGGCCCAAACCCCGAAGACCGCCATCTCCGAAGAACACGACGAACCGAGCGTAATGGGCGCTCTCGATGCAGCCTCCCGCTTCGGACTTCGAGGGCCGGAAGCCAAGGCCATTCTCCGCGAAGTCTTGGCGGCCGTCTTGGAGTGGCGGAAGACCGCGCGACAACTCCGGATTTCAGCAGGTACAAGCGCG
>JAPLUH010000549.1 GCA_026397675.1 Verrucomicrobiota bacterium | reverse complement strand
AATCCGTATTCAAACCCTGCCTTTGGGGTCGAATGCGGGTGCTCTGGGGTGAACTGCTGGTTTTGAGGGGTGGGTTAGACTGGGTGGCAGGCGACACGCCGACCCTTGCCTAGATCCCGCAGGACGGGAGCTTCGACGCGACACTGGTGCTACACAACCGGACAGCGGGGGTGCGGAGGTGGAACGGTCAGCCGGTGGGGGGCGATGGGCGTTGAAGCACATCGAGTGCGGGGCCCTCTTCCACGATCTGCCCAGCGTCCATCACACCGACCCGGTCGGCGATGTCGCCCACCAGACCTAGATTTTGGGTGATGCCATGAAAGAAGCCCTGATCGAGTCACGGTTTGGGTGGCGAATTGCCGAGGGTTTCCCGGGTTTTTTCAGCCAGCTTTCGGGCTTGTTCTTCGGCTTTTACAGCGGCTTTGGTCGCCAGTTCCGAAGCTTCCTTGAAGGCCAGTTCAGCTTGGGTACGGGCCGCTGTGGCACCGGCTTGGGTCTGGGTTCGGAGCTGCTCGAAGGCATTGGTGCTGGCTGTCTTGATTCGCTGTGCGGTTGGGCTGTGGGCGGCGGCTTCGGCGGCCCGGCGGGTTTCTTCTGCAGCGCGCTTAGCCAACAACTCGGCTGTGTGCGTGGCTTCGCGAGCGGTTTCCCGGGCTGATGCCGCCGCCGAGGTCGCCCCCTGTTGGATACGTTCTCCCGCATCCTTGAGCACCTTGCGGGTTTCTTCCGCCGTGGGCGGTGGCGATTCGGGAGAGCACCCGGTGACCAGCAAACCAAGTAGCAGCACAGGCAGCAGTCGGTGGACGAGCTCGGCCCATCCGGGAAAATTCCGAGGATCCATGCCTCAATGTTGCGGAGGAACCGGTTTGGGACAACACCCGCTTGGGGTGCTTTGAATAAAAGTGGCCTTAGCCCTCGGATGATCGCTGCTGCGGTTCGAGAGCGAAATTGCCCTGGACTCACCGACACAGCAGCCTTGCCGCATTCCCAGCACATCCTCTAGCGTTGCCAACATGTCCACCTCGTTGAGCCGCCGCCGGTTTATAGCTTCTTCCGCAGCGCTCGGTGCTTTGGGGATGAGCCCGCTCCGGGCGGTCGAGCCGTTTGTGCGTTCCTCGCGTTCGCGGTTGCGGTTGTCGTTGGCGGCCTATTCCTTTGGAGATCAGTTTAAGGCAGGCAAGGACGGGAGCCCGGCCCTCATGGACATGAAGAAGTTCTTGGACTACTGCGCGGATCACGCCTGCGGCGGGGCCGAGCTGACGAGTTATTATTTTCCGGAAAAGGTGACCGATGAGTATTTGCGGGACGTGCGTCGCCATGCTCACCTGCGCGGAGTCACAATCAGCGGGACCGCCGTGGGCAACGACTTCTGTCACCCGCTCGGCGAGAAGCGCAATGCCGAGATTGCGTCGGTGAAGGAGTGGATTCGCAAGGCTGCCATTTTGGGTGCTCCGCACATCCGCGTGTTTACCGGAGGTCCGGACGGAACCACGGAGGCTGAGGCAGTCAAACTGGCCATCGCCGCGTTGGAAGAATGCGGTGAGGAAGCCGGCAAGGCGGGAATCTTTCTGGGGGTCGAAAACCATGGTGGCATCGTTCGTCGCGCTGAATCCTTGGTTGAAATTATTCAGGCCGTCCGCAGCCCCTGGGTGGGAATTAATTTGGACACGGGTAATTTTTATTCCACCGATCCCTACCGCGAGTTGGCGTTGTGTGCGCCGTGGGCAGTGAACGTTCAGTTCAAAGGCAAGGTCCACGTGGGAGGCACCTCTGCCATCGAGAAGGCCGATTATGCCCGCACATTCAAGATTCTGCGGGATGCCCACTATCAGGGGTTTGTCGCCTTGGAGT
>JAPLUH010000317.1 GCA_026397675.1 Verrucomicrobiota bacterium | reverse complement strand
GCGCAGCAGTGTGACCAGTGTGTAGTCCGTGATGATGAGTAGCACCGCTATTCCATGGCGCTTAAGAAATGCCCATCGCTCAGACCGGTTCAGCGGTTGTCGTTCCGCTCGGGCGACGACATCAGAATCGGTGGGCGGCGGGATTTGTCCGAGCATCGAAGCGAATCCCCACAATGGGAGTGCGAAGACCGCTCCGGCGGCCGCCGGCATCCAGCGTTCCGGCACACCGGCCTCAAGCAATTGTAGACCCACGGTCTTCGACAAGCCGTCGGCCAGAATAAAACTGCAGCAAAGACCGGTGATGAAGGCTTCGGAAAGTCGTCGACCCTCAAGAAACCCCAGAACGAGGCCAAAAACCATTCCCAGCGGTAGTCCATTTAAGAACAGGCAAATCGCCGCAAAAGACGGTGGCAGTAGACCAAAGAGGATCCAGGCGGCCTCGGCCACGGCGATCAAAGCAAAGAGCGTGGCGATTCGGCGTCGGGGTGCCATCTCGGCAATAACCCGGATGCCCATGGCCTTGGAGGCGGTGTAGCCCAGGACTTGAGCACTCACCAACAGTGCCTTGAAACCCGGGCTGAACGGATCACTGACATAAACGCCTGCGGTGAAGGGTTTCCGAAAACCGTACATGCAGGCGTAGGTTCCAAACGCGGACACGGTGCACCAGGCCGCCAGCGCTATCGGGTCTTTTTGCCAGCGGTGGATCATGGCTTTCATGGCGAAGAGTCGACGAGTTTTCCGGCCCAATGGTGGACGTAGCTCACTATGGGATCGTTCACGATCGCTCTAGCAAACCCAGTGACGATCACGAAACACCGGCTTCCAACCCATCGGGAATGACTGAGACGCGCTGCCATTTTCCGGAGTCTGCCAGTCGGAAGGCTTCCTCTAATTGGCTCAATGGGATTGGAGGTGAAACCAAGGACTCCCAAGGGTAACAGTCTCGATACTTCGACAGGAATGCGATTGCGGCATCGAGATGACGGGGGGCGTAGTTGTGAATGCCTCGCAGGGTCAGGCATTTGCGGATCAGGGTTTCACCCGTCAGTTGCAGGGCCGAATCCGGATGCACTAGCCCGGCGATGGCGTAATGCCCGCCCGGTCTCAGCCAGCCAATCCCATCAGCGATCACCGAGGCACTGCCGGTGACCTCGATGACGACATCGGCCGAGTTGGCCGCGAGAAGGGGGTGTTCGTTGGAGAGCACCGGAGTTCCGCCGAATCGGGGAACCGCGAGCAGGCGAGAGGGTTGTCGATCCACAACGATGACTTCCTTCCAACCGGTTGATTTCAACAGAGCGCAGCCATAAAGCCCCAGTAATCCAGCGCCTTGAATGATCGCCACACCCCGCGGTGCTGGCAGGCCTTCGACCACCCCAATCATGGTCGCTAGAGCGCAATTGGCCGGCGCGGCCACGCTATCAGAAAGGTGATCAGGAATTTTTACCAAGTGGGTGCCGGACCGCAGCAAGAGATGGGACGCGTAGCAGCCGTTGAGCCCGGATCCATCTGCCAGAGCGCCATGGCCGTACTTGAAAAGCCGCTCGCATTTCTGAGGCAGGTGCCACTCAGCACACGAACGGCAAACCCCACAAGAATCCACCAAACTCCAAGACACCCGTTGCCCGATCCAAGAGGGGTCGCGATCGGGTCCGACCGCCATTACACGCCCAACCGCCTCATGCCCCAAAATGGATGGAGTGGGTCCATGGCGTCGGCCACTCAGGGTGTGAAGGTCGGATCCATGAGTAGAGTCGATGCCGGGGGACTGGGTCACGTTGGTTCTGCGGGACCTGACTCAGGCCGCGTGATGGAACGGTCAGTTGGGGTTATCGAGCGGGTCCAGCGTCCAGACGACGCGGGTCTGTGGCAGGAAGGCCTTGCCGAGATTCGGGCTGCCGGTTGCAGTGTCGATGACTTGATTGCCGCGGAGGTTTTCGGCATGGCCGTCGGCGAAAACCAGGTTCCCGCTGCCCGAGTGACGGGCCGAGAACCGGTTAGCGGAGGCGTGGGGCTGCCCGTTGTAGGCCGATTGATTGGGGTGAAATTTGAGCTCATCGGGAATGCCTGACTCGGTGAAGACTACCGTTTGAGACGCCATTTGAACCGCGGAGAGCTTAGAGGGTTCTCCATTGCGGATGAGCTTCGAATTCATCGCCAGCGAGAAGAACGGGGATGCTTTGCGAACCGTGGCTATCGGCAATTTTGCCGCGGGGCAGGTGAAGAGCGAGGCCTTCTCGTAAAAGGCTTGTCCATTGGTTGCGTAGTCGCGGACAGGGCGCAGTCCGATGCGCGGAGGGATCGCGTTGCACCACAGCTCTGC
>JAPLUH010000188.1 GCA_026397675.1 Verrucomicrobiota bacterium | reverse complement strand
TCCGCCCGCTGCTCAGTGGAAAGTTCGAATGGAAACTTTGGACGGGCCATGTCCGAACGATGGCACGAGTAATTGTTGTTAAGAAATACTTAATTGAGACACTACACTAGCAGTCTGAGCTGGGGATGAATAGAGAGGGTACGTCTGAGGTGTCCTTCGCTCCTCGCTTCGACGCTGGAGCTGGTTGGAACCGATCCGATCGGTGGCATCAAGGTCACCAACCAGGTTTGAAATTTTCGGCTGAAGGCCGTGTTTCTACCCACGTTACCGCATTCTTTACTTCAGCGTTCGTCAGTAACGACGATAACCGTCAGTCATCCTGCAACGTCCCCCAACGAACTCACCAACAGTGGTATAAAAGGTAATATTAACGCCTAATAAAACTGACGTTATTATTTTTTAATATTTAAAATAATTAATAAACAATTTATGCAACCCACGCCAACCATTAAAATTCTCGCATGGACCAACCAGCAACGGGCCGATTTGTTGGAGCAATCGGCCTGGTCACTCGGTTTCAACCGAGCCGATCTGATGATTCTCGCGGAATTCATGAAAGCCTGCACCGGCAGCCCAGGAACCCTCCTGTGCAAGGAGGGCGACAATGAGTCCTTCATGGGAATCCTCATCGAGGGTGGGGTGACCGTCCTGAAGACTTCTTCGGATGGGTCGGATTCTGTCGTCGGCCGTCTGGGTAAGGATAAATCCTTCGGCGAGATGTCGGTCCTCAACCGAGAACCTCGCTCGGCAACGGTGGTGGCCGACACCGACGTCCGGCTGCTCATCCTGCAACGCAGCGAGTTCGATCGACTGCTCGACAACCAACCGAAGGTGGCGGCAAAAATTTTGCTGAGGATTGCGCGACTCCTAAGCCATCGTCTGCGAGAGACCACCGGCCAGTTGGCGGAGCACCTGGCCTGAATCCGTGTTCGCAGATGATTTTTGACCCCACATTCTGCGAGACACGTTGGACACAGGTCAGGCGGGCGAAACTGGATTCGCCCGAGGGTCAACGAGCACTGTCGGAGCTCTGCGCCGCATACTACGAACCCGTCACGGCCTTCTTGCGACGCACCCTGCCGGCATCGGACCCGGACGCGGCACTGGAACTTTCGCACGCATTCTTCGCCCGGCTACTGGCCGGCGGGACCATCGCTCAGGCGACCGAGGAACGAGGCCGCTTTCGATCCTACCTGCTCGCGGCCCTCAAGCACTTCTTGGCCCATGAGCGTGAGGCTGCCTGCCGTCTCAAGCGCGGAGGAGGCGCGCCGCACACGCCGTTGGATGAGACCGACGACGGCCCATCCCGCTCGATCTCAGACCCGGCCCAACTGTCGCCGGATGAGGCCTACGACCGGCAATGGGCCCTCACCGTGCTCCGACGAAGCCTAGAAGCCCTGCGACAAGAATGCATCGAAGAGGGCAAAGGCCTTTTGTTTGAACACGCCAAACCGTGGCTCACCGGGGACGCCGAGCATGGAGACCAAAGTGCACTGGCTCGAAGCACCGGGATGAACGAGACGGCCCTCAAGGTGGCGATCCACCGACTCCGGCGGCGATTCCGTCACCAGCTGCGTGCCGAGATCGCCGCCACTCTGGAACATCCCGAGGGGATTGAATCGGAGCTTCAGGCGCTTTTTGCGGCCCTGGAAAGAAAGTCGACGAATCCCGGTAACCATTCGGCGCTTGCCCGTCAGGAAACCGATGCATGAGCCTCTCAACTCCTTCGGCCAGCCACTGTCCGCGATGCGGCTCGGCCCTTGACCCGGCTGCCTCGCAAAACCCCTGCCCTCGATGCCTCTTCTCGGCGGCGATGGCTCCCACGCAACCGGGTGGGACAACCCCAACGCCCTCCGAACCCCTCAGCCCGGCGGCCCTGGCCCCGCACTTTCCCCAGTTGGAAATCCTTGAGTGCCTCGGCCGCGGCGGCATGGGCGTGGTGTACAAGGCTCGGCAGAAGGCTCTCAACCGGTTCGTAGCGCTAAAAATCCTGGCCCCGGAGCGCAGCACCGACTCGGGCTTCGCCGAGCGGTTCACCGCCGAGGCCCGGATGCTGGCCTCGTTGAATCACCCCAACATCGTCACCATCCACGACTTCGGCGAGTCGGGCGGATTCTACCATCTGGTGATGGAATACGTCGACGGGGTCAACCTGCGCCAGGCGATGACGGCCGGCCGGTTCACCCCGGAACAGGCGCTGGCCATCGTCCCACCGGTTTGCGAGGCGCTCCAGTACGCGCACGACCACGGCGTGGTGCACCGCGACATCAAGCCCGAGAACCTGCTGCTCGATCAGCAGGGCCGAGTGAAGGTGGCCGATTTCGGCATCGCCAAGCTGCTCGGGTCTGCGACGGCGGGAGGCCCCGGCACGACCGCTGCGGACACGGTGCCCGTAAACGCACCACCTAGGCGCAGTCGGCCCTGACACCCTCGGGGCCTCGGCTGCCGGCACGCCGCAATACATGGCCCCGGAACAACGGGCCCGCGGCCCGGTCGACCACCGCGCCGACATCTACTCGCTGGGAGTGGTGCTGTACGAACTGCTCACTGGGGAGACCCCGAAAACCTCTCTCGAAGCCCCTTCGCGAAAAATCCAGATCGATGTCCGACTCGACGAGGTGGTCCTCCGTGCACTGGCCGTGACGCCTGAGCTCCGCTTCCCAACCGCCACCGAGTTCCGCACCCGCGTCGAGGCGCTCACCGCCCCGGCGACGCCAGCCCCGATCCAACCGCCGCCCATCCAGGTAAACTCCCCCGCACTCTACCGGTCGCTGGTGCCTTGGGCACTGACCTACCAATGGATGGTCGCTAGCATTCTCGCATTGGCCGGATTCAACGAAGCGGTGCGGGCCTTGATGGGTTGGAGTGAAGGAAACTATACAGGTTGGGCCGTTTTCTTCATCGTATTCTTAGGACTTCGTTCCGATCGTTATTCTCCGGCCAAACTCAAGGCCGATCAGTGGTTGAGCACCCTGGAAACTGGTGGTCGTCGAGCGCTGAACCGACAGGCTGCATTGTTCTTCCCGCTCCTGGCGGGGGTCGCCTGGATGGCTACCCACCCGGTATTCGGGCTGGACCCATCGATTCGACTGGGCCTGGCGCTCGCACACCTTGCAGTGGCCGCATTTCCCTTCGTCCTGCTGATGCAGGCCAGCAACCCGAAGCCTTCCCCAATACGAACAGGCCGGCAAATCAGAGACTTTACCCTACCAGTGGTTCTGCTGATCTCGGTCACAATGGCAAGCCTTGGTGGCGGACGACTCGAAAGCCTCGTTCACCGGCTCGCGAACAAATTCGACAAGACCCCAGTCGAGCCGGGCACTTGGCCGCCGGAGGTACAGCATCCCGTCCTAGGTCCTCCGGTTCAGGGGACCATCACGCTGGGACAGGTTTCCAATGGAATAGAGCCCAGACTCCAAATTCTCCCGGCTCAAACCCCAGGCGAAGGATCGGGACAGATGATCTTCAAGGAAATCGTGCTGGAAAATTTCACCAACCTTACCAGTTCTCTTGATCCCTATTGCCGATCCCACACGCCGTTTCGGCCCGGGGAATCACTGGAGATCTGGACGAAGCGTTCCGATGGGCAACTCGAATCGCACCATAAGCAACCTTCGACATTCCTGGATCGCGAGAGGCGCAGCCAAATCCTCGGGATATCTTTCCTCCTTCCCAAGAATTTCACGGGGTCCAAGCCAGCGTTGATCGAGGAACTCGGGCTCCAGCTTGAGGGGCGCACCCTCCGGCTCCCAGAGGGTCATCCAATGACCCTCTTCGGGCAGACCAACGTCGACGGATCCTGGTTGGCCGGCGGCCTGACCTTTCGCAGGACGTTGCCCGAGGGTCGCGAGCCGGGCGTGGCAGCCGTTCGGTTGGCAAGCCAGCGTCCTCTTGGAGAAAGCAGCATCACGGCTGATTGGACCGCCAACGTTCCTCCGGGCCACGCCCTCGGCCTGCGGGTCGGCGGCAGCGAGGTGAGAAGCGCCCACGTCAATTGGCAAACGGACCAGGGTCGAGATTCCGTCGCCTTCCATAGCGGTTGTCATTGGATACAAGGGATCCACGAAAAAGGCAGCGGCTTCGACACCGCGCCCGCGCTGAAACAGCTCGAAGCCCTAGCCGCAAACGGCCCGCTGCGGGTCACCAACGGTCATCCGCGCACCCTCTTCGCCGTCACCAACGCCCTCGGGGAGAGCTACAGCCTGGCCATCGAACTCCTCAGCGCGAAAGACACGGATCCTTAGACCGGTTGCCTCACGCCCCTAGGATGACGATGGTGCAAAAAAGCCCTTTGCCTTCGACGCCGGCTTCCGGACTCTCCAAGCGTCTCGTGCAACACCATCCGAAGCATTACTGCGGGGTCTTTGGCATCCATGGGCATCCGAATGCCGCCGAACTGACCTACTATGGCCTCTACGCCCTTCAGCACCGCGGGCAGGAGAGCGCGGGCATCGTCACCACCGACGGCAAGACCTTCAATATCCACCGAGGCATGGGCCTGGTGCCACAGGTCTTCACCAGCGATATTCTACATCGTCTGGTAGGCCATACCGGCATTGGGCACACGCGCTATTCGACCACCGGTTCGTCGAACATCGTCAACGCCCAACCCCTGACCGTGGACTGCGCCAAGGGACGCATCGCCATCGGACACAACGGCAACCTTACCAACGCGGCTCAACTGCGCGAGGAACTCGAGGCCAGCGGATCCATTTTCCAAACCACGGTGGACAGCGAGATCATCCTGCATCTCTTGGCCCAACCCGCCCGCGATGGGCACGAGAGTGCCTTGATCGAGACCATGCGCCGCATCGAAGGTGCTTATTCGCTGGTCATTCTCACTGAAAACGAACTGATCGGAGCCCGCGACCCCCACGGATTCCGCCCGCTGGCCCTCGGTCGTATGGACAACGGAGCCTTCGTGTTGGCTTCAGAGACCTGCGCTTTTGACCTGATCCAAGCCAAGTACGTCCGGGACATCGAACCGGGTGAGATCGTCATCATCAACTCTGAGGGCGTTCACAGCATCCAGGCCTTTCCGACTCCCCGACGCGAAGCCTTCTGCGTCTTCGAGTACGTCTATTTCGCCCGACCCGATTCCAACATCGCCAACCGCAACGTCTACAAGGTGCGTGTGGAGATGGGCCGCCAACTGGCTCGCGAACACAAGATCAAGGCCGATGTCATCGTGCCGGTGCCCGATTCAGGGAACTGCGCTGCACTGGGATACTCGCTGGAAAGTGGTATCCCCTTCGAGATGGCCTTCGTGAGGAATCACTACGTCGGCCGAAGCTTCCTGCAACCCTCGCAGTTCATCCGTGACTTCAACGTCCGGGTCAAACTCAACCTCATCGCCGACTTGGTGCGCGGGAAAAGCGTGGTGATCGTGGATGACTCCATTGTCCGGGGCACCACCAGCAAGGCCCGGGTCACCTCCCTGAAAGAGGCTGGAGCCAAGGAAGTTCACGTGCTCGTGAGCTGCCCGCCCCACATCAATCCTTGCGTGTACGGCATCGACTTCCCGGAGCGCAGCAAGCTGATGGCGGCCACCAACACGCAAGACGAAATTCGCCGGTTTCTGAATGCCGATTCCCTGGGCTACCTGAGCCTCGACGGTATGGTCGCAGCCACGGGACGTCCCAAGAACGCGTTCTGTTTGGCCTGCTACGACGGCAACTACCCTGTCGACTACGACCCGGCCACCGACAAACACATCATCGAACGTCGTCGTTCCCGAGCTGGCGCCCTCACCTCCGAGCTGGAGGCCTCCCTGCGACAGCCCCGGTTGCTCTGAGACAGACACGCCGATCGGGATTGATGATCCCTGCAGCAGTCCAACCCCAGTCCGCACGCTGAGTGCGATTGCCGGCTCACAACCGACCATCGCACTCACTGCTTTGAGGTATTTCGAGGCGGTTTTGGAGAGTTCTCACGGGGTCATCGATCTGACAAAGCGCTCGGATCCGGCACTCTATTACAAGCCTCCGACTCTCCTTTGCGGCACCCCGCGAGAGAACCGACCGACAAGAAGCGGTAAACCCAAGAAACTCGGACTTGCGTCCGATGGGGAAACCGGAGAGAAAGATTGGGAACCCCGAAAGAATCTTCAGATGCGTCACACCAATCCGTCCAGAAGCGCTGTCCAGAAGCGCTCTTCGGCATTTACCCTCATCGAGCTGCTGGTTGTCATCGCGATCATCGCGATCCTCGCCGGCATGCTTCTACCCTCACTGGCCAAAGCAAAATCCAAGGCTCAAGGCATTCAATGCATGAGCAACGGCAAGCAAATGGCCTTGGCCTATCAACTCTACTGCGGAGACAACCGAGATGTCCTCCCCGGCAACCTCGACGGCGGGACCACCTTGGCACAAACCAACGTCACCTGGTGCGTGGGTTGGCTGAACAACACGGCCTACACCGCGGACAACACCAACCGCGTCATGCTCATGAACTCCCAGCTCGGCAAATACGCCGGAGCGGCGGGGGTTTACAAGTGCCCCGCTGACCGCAGCCGCTCCAAGGGCAAGACGGGGGATGAACGGGTCCGTTCGATCTCCATGAATGGCTATTTGGGCGAACGAGGCGGACCTTTCACCGGCGGCTACACCCAGTTCAAGAAGCTCTCCCAGATCCAGAAAGCGTCCGGTACTTGGGTCTTCCTCGATGAACGCGAAGACAGCATCAACGACGGATGGTTTGCCGTGAATATGGCCGGGTACGATCCCGAACAACGGACCGCCTTCACTATCGTCGATTTCCCGGCCAGTTACCACAATGGCGCCGGTGGCCTCTCCTTCATCGATGGTCACTCCGAGATCCGCAAGTGGGTTGACGGACGCACCCGCCCGATCCTGCGCTTCGGCCAAGCCCTCTCGCTTGGCATCGCGTCTCCCAACAATTTGGATGTGGCCTGGCTCCAGGAACGCAGCTCCGTGAAGGAGATCAATCCGACCCGCTAATTGCACCGGGAACAATCCCTCGTGCAACCTCAACCCCGGGCCGGCGGCGCACACCGCCTCCGGCACCGGTGAATGAATCCAATCTCCGGCCAACCTTTAGACCGTATTCCGGGTTCTCCCACCGACACCCTCAGCCCAAGTCTGAACCCAGGTTTTCGCCCAGGGTTTACGATCCTGGTGGTGTCGGTTTTGTTTTTGCTGGGTGCGTGCCGTCGAGCGGATCCACCGGCCGTCGGTGATCCTGCCTCAGACCCCGCCCTAGATCCGGCGGTTCGTGCCCACGTTCAGACCTTGGTTGCCGCCGCTAAGGCCCAACCCCGCGACGCCACAGCTCGAGCCCAACTCGGAATTGCCCTGGCCGCCAACGGCCTATGGAACGACTCCAGATTGGCCTTCCAGGCAACGGCTGTTTTGGATCCGGATGAACCCCTGGCCCCAATGTACGCTGCGGCCGCTTTACAAGAGCTCTCGGACGGCCCTGGATCTCTGCGGGAATTTCGAGAATTGGCCCAACGCTTTCCGGGCTTTGCTCCCATCTGGTACCGGGTCGGAGAAGCCAGCCTTCGAGCCGGTGAATTTCAACCGGCTGAACACGCCTTTGCCACCCTGACGCGACTGGCTCCCAAGGAATCCCGAGGGGCCCTCGGTTTGGCGGAAATTCATTTCCGGCGTGGTGAAGCCAAGCAAGCTCTGCCGCTGGCGGAGCAGGCACTCCGTCTGGATCCGGGATCCAAACCCGCCTTCTACTTGCTCGGCCAAATTCTCCGCTCGCTCGGGCGGACCAACGAAGCGCGTTTGGCCATCGCCGCAGGGACCGGAGAAGCTCGACAACCCATGCCCGACCCCTGGGCGGAGGCCGCACCTGAGCAAGTCCGTTTGCTGCCGGGAGTCTTCCAGCAAGCCGAGGCCCTGTCGGCGTTGGGACGACCGGAGGGTGCGGTGGCATTGCTGGAGCGCATCCGACCCTTTCATCCCAATCACCCAGGACTGCTCAATCAACTGGGCGTGGCTCTCAACCGATCCGGCCAACCTCAGAAAACCCTCGCCTTGCTGGACCCGCTCTCGACTGCAGATCCCAAGGCAGTGGCTCTGCGCATCACCCGCTCTCACGCCCACGCCCAACTGGGCAACCAGGAAGCCGCACTTTCAGAGGCACGTGAAGCGGTTCACCTGGCTCCGCGACTCTCCCAATCTCATCTCGCGCTGGCCAACGCCCACCTCGCAGCCGAACACGATTCCGAAGCGCTCCTGGCTCTCGAAGAGGCCTCACGCTGCGATCCTGCCAACGCCGAGATCCTGCTCGAAGCAGCCACCATCCGGTGGCGCAATTTGCATGAAGGGGCGCCCGCCATGGCCTTGTTGAACAAGGCTCTGGAGATCCAACCTGCACTCGTTCCCGCCTTGCGTCTGTTGGCTGAAATCCAAGTTGCGACCGGAGACTCCGAAGGATCGCTGCGCACGACGAGTGTGCTGCGATGGCTGGCGGCCCGAAGCGGAGAACGTGCGCCATGAATGCCGCGCCGTTTCTGGGTCAAATGCGTTGGGGGGGCATCGCTGTTGTGATCGTTCTGTTGTTCGGTTGCTCTCGTGAACCAGCCGATCGAGCAGTAACAACGACGAGCGAACTGGCGTCCACCCACCGAAACCCGGCCCACCCTTGGTTCACCAACATCGTCAGCGGCAGCGGTCTTTCGTTCATTCACCATTCTGGAGCCTCCGGCCGGTTCTGGCTCCCAGAGATGGAAAGCGGGGGCGTCGGACTCCTCGACTACGACGGCGATGGTCTTCTGGATGTATTTTGCGTCGATGGAGGATCGCTGGATCCGGATCGACCCGCCGCCCCGGCTCACCGGCTTTACCGCAACCTCGGCCAGTGGCGTTTTGAGGATGTGACTACCGCCGCCGGCCTAGCCTGTCCCTCCGGCTACGGGATTGGTTGCACGGTCGGCGATTACGATGGCGATGGCCGAGAGGACCTCTATGTCACCCAAGTCGGCTCCAACCGGCTTTACCGGAATCGCGGCAACGGAACCTTCGAAGACGTCACGGCTGGAGCCGGGGTGGCCGTTAACCGCTTCAGCACCAGTGCGGCATTCGTGGATGTCGATCAAGACGGCGACCTCGACCTCATGGTGGTCAACTACGTGCGCTGGTCCCCGAATATCGAAATGGAGTGTTTCTCCGACGGCGGCCGACGGGACTACTGCTCGCCCCGCAATTACAACGCAGCGACCCCAACAGTCCTCTTCCGCAACCGAGGGGACGGCACGTTTGAAGACCTCACCACCGCCGCCGGTCTGGATCGCGCCTACGGCAATGGCCTCGGTGTCGCCACGGGCGATTTCGATCACGACGGCCGGATCGACCTCTTCGTGGCCAATGACGCCACCCCCAACCAACTCTGGCTGAACCGGGGCCAATGGCACTTTGAGGAGGATGCCCCGCTGCGCGGCTGCGCGCTCAATTCCATGGGCATTCCACGAGCTGGAATGGGCGTCGTCGCGGTGGACCTCGAACAGCGGGGTTGGCTTGATCTCTTCGTGACCCACCTGGTCGGAGAGGGCAACGGATTCTTCCGCAATCAGGCCGGTCTGTTCGTCGACGCCGTCACTCACGATGGACCGATGGCAGGAAGCCTTCCTCACACCGGTTTCGGTGTGAGTGTCACCGATTTCGACAATGACGGCCAATTAGACCTCTACGTCGCCAATGGACGGGTCCGACTGGGAACTGGAAACAACTTGTCGTCCGGCGACCCCTTTGCAGAAGCCAATTCTCTGAGCCGAGGCCTGGGAGGCGGTCGTTTTGCCGTAGTCTTGCCCGAAGGAGGAACAACCCCATTGCTGGAAGCCACCAGCCGCGGACTGGCCGCAAGCGATCTCGACAACGACGGCTTGCAAGACTTGGTCGTGATTAACCGAGATGGCCCAGTGCACTTGCTGCGCAACATCAGCGCGACCGACCGGGGTTGGATAGGCATTGAATTGCATGGACGTCGCGGATTGAACCCGCGCAACGCGATTCTACGCCTCGAGTCCGAGACCGGAGTCCAATGGCGGAGTCACCAACCCAACCAGGGCTACTGCTCCAGTGGCGACCCTCGGGTCCA
>JAPLUH010000269.1 GCA_026397675.1 Verrucomicrobiota bacterium | reverse complement strand
GGGAGTGGCTTGCAGCGTGCCGAATCCGCCGCCACCACTCAGGACAGCCCCACCCCGTCCAATAACCGTGGGCATCTGGCCTCCCGGAACCGCCCCAGGAAAGAAGGCACCGTTCATCGCCCCAGAATTGTTGCCCGGCTGGTTCATAATCGGCGGAGGGGGTTGGTTACCTCGCAATGCACTCGGAGGAAGACCCGGAGCGCCGGGAACGGCCCCGCCGGGCGCGCCACCAGAACCTGGCACCTTCACGGCATTGTCTTTAAAATTCAGGGGGATGTCTTCGCCATTGAAGGCAATGAGCACCGTCTTTTCGATCGAATCGATGGAGACTAGTTTAAGCACGCCATCAGCGACGTTTACTTCATCCTCCAAGATCAGGGCTCTAGGATACTGGATTGGCTTGCCCTTGGGCTGATAGGCCACGAAAGCCCGCTTTTCGCCTCGAATGCTCGTAAATCCCGTTAGGAAGAATTCCGGCCGATCCTTCGGTGGTTCCTTTTCGGGCTCGGGCGGCGGCGGCGCGGCCGGCGGCGGTTTGATACCGAAGGCGTTGCGCTTGGGAATTCGGGCATACCGATGAGCCAACGCCGCCGGTTCCGCCTCTGTCTCAGGATCGACCGATGCCTCGGGCCCGGTAGAAACCGCTTCCACTGCCGGCTCTGACGACGGCGATGCCGTTGAATCAGCGGGAGCCTTCAAATCCTCAGCCCGGATATTATCAGCCCGGATATTACACGCCATGACCGCGAGAAGTCCAGTAGCCACCATGGCGGCTCTTCGGTTGATCCAAGGATGCTGCCTGTGAACGGCTCCCTGCTGGGACATCGACATGTCCTCAAAAACACCGGATGTGGCAAATGGTTGCAGCATGTAGGAAGTCTGTTCCCAGCCCAACTGGGAGTCACAGCATTCGCCGATTCCAAGGCCCGTGCCCAGAGAAGATTTTTTGAACAAAATCAAACCTGGGCACTCCCAGTCTAACTCCTGCGAGTTCCTCGCGACCACCGAGTCGTCCATCGGAGTCAATTTCGCGTCGACAAACCCAAGCTCCCGCCCCTCCAATTACAGACTATCGGGTCAGTCCGCAGGGGGAACGCTCCCCAGACGGCACCACGACCGATTCGATCCTTCGAATGGAAACCACACATTCTTCCAGACCGCCCACCTCGGCCCAGTTCGCCCCCAACGCGACGACGGCCGAATCCAACGGTCGATTATTTCGTCCCATGGACTGGCTGACCTTCGTCTTGGTGACGCTGTTTGTCATGGCCGGTTACCTGTACACCGTGGCACCCGACCTCACGCTGGAAGACTCCGGTGAATTGGCTGTGGGCTCGATGTATGCGGGCGTCCCCCACCCTCCCGGTTATCCGGTGTGGACGATCTACTCTTGGCTCTTCACCAAGATCCTTCCGTTCTCGAGCATCGCTTGGCGGGTGGCGGTTTCCTCGGCCGTGGCCGCTGCGCTTTCGGCCGGCCTGACCGCGTTGCTCATCTCCCGCGGATCGAGCCTCATTCTGGAAGGCATCGACCTATTCAAAGACCTGCCGCGCCGCACTGAAAACGCCATTACCTTCGTGGCGGCCTGGGTCGGCGGATCGCTGCTGGGCTTCAATGGATTCATTTGGAGCCAGGGCGTCATCGTCGAAGTGTACACCTTAGCCGTGCTCAACCTCGTGGGCATGTTCTGTCTGTTGCTCATGTGGATGTACCAACCGGACCGCCGCCGGTACCTGCACTGGGTCTTCTTCCTCTTCGGGCTGTGTCTTTGCAATCACCAGACCTTGATCGTGGCAGCCATGGGCATCGAGGTGGCCATCGCGGCGGCTGACAAGCGCCTGGGTCGGGACTTTTTCCTCGGCAACACGATCATCTGGCTTCTGGGCTTGCTGGCCCACTTCGCTGGTAAGATTCACACGTTCGAGGGCAATTTGCCGGTCTTCATGATCTACAACCTGGTCGGCCTTGGATCGTTGGCCGCCATGCTTTGGCTCGCATCGGAGACCGGTAAACTCGGCGACCAACTCCATGTCGTTCTGTTGGCCGGAGGAGCCTTCGCTGTGGGTGCGGCGTTCTACTTGTACATGCCCATCGCCTCGGCCTCGAACCCGCCCATGAACTGGGGTTACCCCCGCACCTGGGAGGGCTTCGTTCATGCGTTCACTCGGGGCCAGTATGAAAAGACCAACCCGAGTACCGATCCGGTGGTGATCTTCCGCCAGTTGTGGATGTATGCCCAAGGGGCCCGAGAAGAATTTAACTGGGCCAATCTCCTCGTGGGTCTCGTACCCTTTGCCTTCCTCAAGAAGATGCGCCTACGCGAACGGGCTTGGCTCATCGGCCTCTCGGCCATCTACCTGTGTCTGGCCGTCCTACTACTAATTCTCCTCAACCCCGGCATCGACAAGTCGGCCAAAGAGTTGGTGAAGGTCTTCTTCACCACTTCCCACACCGTCATTGCACTGGCGGTCGGCTACGGCCTGGCGCTCGTGGCCGCATTGCTGGTAACGCAATACAACAAGGGGAACACCCGTTTCTTCATGTGGGTGGGCGGAGCCGTGGCTTGCGCCTTCAACCTGTACGAATTTGTCGATATTTATCTAAGTACCAACTTCACCATTCTGCGGGTGGCAGGAGCCTTGAGCTTGACCCTGTCCGTGGCGTTCACCGGATGGGTCGTTCTCAACCGTGAGAAGCTTCGCATCGCACCGGTTTTAGTCATCTTCGCGCTCATCCCCTTCGACTCGATTCTCTCGCACTGGGGTGACAACGAGCAACGCGGCCACCTCTTCGGCTACTGGTTCGGCCATGACATGTTCGAGCCCGGCCGCGATGCCGGCCACGGTAAGACGCCGAAGAGCACCAATGGCGCCCCCCTCTACCCGGCCATGGCCCCGCATGCCGTCCTCTACGGCGGCACCGATCCAGGGCGCTTCTGCCCGACGTACATGATCTTTGCCGAGTCATTCACCCCGGCTCAGCACCGCTTGGATCCCGGATTCGACCGCCGTGACGTGTACATCATCACGCAGAATGCCTTGGCCGATAATACCTACCTCGACTACATCCGCGCCCACTACAATCGCTCCGATCAGTACCAGTACGACAAGCCGTTTTTCTTGGGCATGCTCAACGACACCAAGTCGGAGGCTCGGGGTAAGACCAACACGATGGCCTCGCTCTTCGCGCCGCTTGATCGCGTGGTCCAGGGTCTCGGAGCCTCCATTGAAGAAGACCGACGGGCCGGTGAGTCCCTCTTCAAAGCCGACCACTTCAAGGACTTCGCCGCATTCACCGCCAAGGTCACTGCGGGCACCGATCCGCTGTCTAAGCACCTGAAAGCTTCTCTGGGCGCAGCCTCCACTCCGCAGGCGGTCGCCGACAAATTGAACCAACTTCTTCGCGGTCCTTCGCTGGCCGAAGACTCCGCCCGATTCGCCACCCCATGTGCAGGCCTTCGCCGTCCAGAACCCGCCGACGCCCAATCGCATCCGCCTGAACCGGCTGCTGCTGGAAAGCGCCTACCCGGGCCTCTTCACCGCTAGCCCCGGCGGGCTCTACCCCGACCGCGAAATCCTCTCGGCCACCCCCGAAGACGCGAGCAAGGCCTTCTCCGAGTACACCATGGATGCGGCCAAACGGTACCCCAACAATCTGAAGCCCGGTGAACAGGTTTTCTCACTGCCCGACGGGCGCATCTCGGTTTCAGGACAGGTGGCGGTCATGCAAATCAACGGCCTGCTCACCAAGGTCATCTTCGACAAGAACCCCACGCACGAGTTCTACATCGAAGAATCCTTCCCCCTCGACTGGATGTACCCGCATCTGACGCCCTATGGCATCATCATGAAGATCGAGCGGAATCCGGTGCCCGAGATCACCGAAGAAATGGTCCGCCGCGACCACGAGTACTGGAGCCAGTACTCCGAGCGCTTCATCGGCAACTGGATCACCTATGAAACCCCGGCCCGGGAAGTGTGCGACTGGGCGCTCAGAACTTATTTGCAACGCGACCTGACTGGCTTCAAGGGCGACCCGGCCTTCGTCCGCGACGACAACGCGCAGAAGGCTTTCTCCAAACTGCGTAATGCCATCGGAAAATCGATTTACTCGACCCGAATCAACACGCCACCCGCAAGCCCGCAAGTCCAGCAGCGGATGATCAAGGAAGCCGAGTTCGCTCTGAAACAAGCCTTCGCCTTCTGCCCGTACAGCCCGGAGACCGTCTTCAACTACTCCCAATTGCTCGCCACGATCGGTCGCTACGAGGAAGCACTCATGGTGGCCAAAACCTGTGAGATTTTCGATGCTGACAACCTCGGGATCCGCAACCTCGTCGAGCAACTCGAAGGCATCCAAAAGGGAGCTGCACCGACCGCCAACGCCCAAACCAAAGCCAAGGCCTCTGGACCCAATGCGGACGCCAAGTCCGTGTTTGATCTAGCCTCAGCGTATTTCTCAGCAGGACAAAGCAACCAAGCCGTGGACGCTCTGGAAGTCTTGCTGACCAACAGCAGCACCCGGCCCGAGGTCTTCCTGTCACTGGTCGATGGCTACCGTCAACTGGGCCGGGTGGACAAAGTCGAAAGAGCTCTAGCCCGATACACCTCGGCCGAACCCACCCGCCCCGAAGGTTGGTACGACTTGGCAGCCGTCCGGATCGCTTCCGGCCTCAAGGACAGCGGAGTCGAATCTCTGCAGAAAGCCTTGGCTCTGAGCGACGCCCGCCTCGCCCAAGACCCTAAGGCCATTGACTTGCGCAAGCAGGCCGCCCGAGATCCACGCCTCAAGGGCATCCTCTTGCCGAAGTAGTCCACGCCAAAAAAACACCCCACCCAAAAATCTGCCTTGCGCGGGCGTTGGCTCACCCCAACCTCGCGCCCGATTTTTCAAATGAACTATTCGATCGCGCGCCGCGCCGCCTCGCTGTCTCCATCCCTCACCCTCGTCATCGATTCGAAGGCCAAGGAACTGAAGGCCAAAGGCGAGGATGTTGTCGGTTTCGGAGCCGGTGAACCCGACTTCGACACGCCCCAGCACATCAAGGACGCCGCGGCCGCCGCTCTGGCTGCGGGCTTCACCAAGTACACCCCCAGCAGCGGCATCCCGGAACAGCGCCAGGCCATCGCCGACAAGTTCCTCCGCGAGAACGGCCTGACCTACAAGCCTTCGCAAATCATCGTCAGCAACGGCGGCAAGCATTCCTGCTACAATGTCATCTTAGCCACCTGCCAAGAGGGCGATGAAGTCATCATCCCGGCGCCGTATTGGCTGAGCTATCCCGAGATGGTGAAGCTGGCGGGTGCATTGCCGGTGATTCTCGAGACCACCGACCAGACCGAGTTCAAGGTGACCCCGGCGCAATTGCGCGCGGCCATCACCTCGAAGACACGTCTCTTCATCCTCAACTCCCCGAGCAACCCGACCGGATCGGTGTACACGCCCGACGAGATCAAGGCGCTGGGTGACATTTGCGTCGAGAAGGGTGTGCTCATCATGAGCGATGAGATTTACGAGCACCTGACCTACGACGGAGCCCAGGTGAAGAGCGTGGCCAGCTTCAGCCAGGCCCACTACGACCACACCATCATCGTCCACGGCTTCGCCAAGGCCTGGAGCATGACCGGATGGCGCTTGGGCTTCCTGGCAGCACCGGAACCCATCGCCAAGGCCATCGACGCCATCCAGAGCCTCAGCTCGCTTCGCCCAAAAAGGCGGCGTCGCGGCCCTGACCGGCTCGCAGGCCCACCTGCCGGGCTGGCTGGCGGAATACGCCCAGCGCCGCACCCGTGCCTGGGAAATGCTCAACGCCATGCCCGGCGTTTCGTGCGTGAACAGCAAGGGAGCCTTCTACCTCTTCCCCAACATTTCCAAGACCGGACTGAAGTCGGCCAACTTCTGTGCCCGTTTGCTGGAGCAGGAAAAGGTGGCAGCCGTCCCCGGCATCGCCTTCGGCGCCGACGATTATATCCGCATCAGCTACGCCACGAGCCTGGCCAACATCGAAAAGGGCCTCGGCCGCATGGACTGCTTCGTGCGCTCGCTCTGAACCCGGAGTCTCGTCTCCGTCTCGGCCGGCGAAGCCGCCGTTCACGCCCGACCGATCTCAATGTGTTTCGACAGGCCGGATCCCCACAAAGGATCCGGCCTGTTTTTAATTTCGATCCCCATTCCCATCCCGCGGCTCAAAGGCGGAACGCAGGCCTTCCCCTACTCCGTTGAGAGCAGCCAGCAGCAAGGCCATCAGGCCAGCAGGAAACACCAGCAACCACCAGCGCACCCGCACCGGGTTGAGTTGCGAGGCTCCATCGGCGATCAACGTGCCAAGGCTGGCTTGGGGTGGTCGCACTCCGAGCCCGAGAAAACTCAAAAAGGACTCATAGAGCACCACGGCCGGCACCGTCAGGGTGAGGTACACGATGACCACCCCGGCGAGATGGGGCAGGAAGTGCCGGAGCATTAGTCGGACCGGGGAAACCCCGATGGACTGGGCGGCCAAAATGAACGGTCGTTCCCGAAGACTGAGCACCTGAGCCCGGACGACGCGCGCCATGGTGAGCCAGGACACCGAACCCAAAGACACCATCATCGCTGCTAATCGAAAGGCGGGAATCGACGCAGGCCACCGCTCCGAAAGCCATCCGACACAGCGAGTCTCGAAAATTGTCAGGGTCAGCATCACCCAGACCACCGTGGGCAAGGCGTAGAGCACATCGACTAGGCGCATCATCCAGGCATCGGTGCGCCCGCCCCGCCATCCGGACACCAGCCCCCACGTCACTCCAATCAACACGCTGACCCCGGCTCCAACCGCGCCGACCAGAAGCGAAATGCGGGTTCCCACGAGCACTCGGGAAAACAGGTCCCGGCCGTGAATGTCGGTGCCCATCCAATGCGAGGCTCCGGGCGACACGAAGGGGGACTCACTGCCCTGATTCGGTTCGGTAGCCATGACCCATGGAGCCAACACCGACACCGCAGTGGCCAAGAGCAGGAAGACCAGACCGCTCACCGCCGTCCGGTTGCGGAGGAAGCGTTGCAAGGCCAGATGCCCCGGACTAGAGGAACGCGTGTTCATAGCCCGACTCGAGGATCCACCCACCGCAGCAGGAGATCCGACAAGAGGTTGAGCACTTGGAGCAGTAAGGAATAGAACAGCACCATGCCCATCATCATGGTGTAGTCCCTACTGAAGAAGCTGTTGATAAAGAAGGCCCCGGTCCCAGGGATTTGGAAGAGGTTCTCCACGACAAAGGAACCCGTGAGGAGGTCTGCCAGCATGGGCCCGGTGTAGGAGATCACCGGCACCAGAGCGACGGGCACCACATGCCGCAAAATCACCGCCGTCTCACTCAACCCTTTGGCACGAGCCGTTTGCACATGAGGACTCCGGAGAACTTCTAACATCCCCTCCCGCATCCAGCGCGCCACTCGGGCGGCGAAGTAGAGGCCCAAGGTGAGTGTGGGCAGCACCGCATTTTGCCAAGGCCCCCACAGCGCCACGGGAAACCACCCAAGCCACAGTCCGAGAACCAATACCAAAAGAGGCCCTAGAACAAACACGGGCACGCAAACCCCTACCAACGTCAGCCCAACCGCAGCGTGATCTGCCCAACCACCCCGCTTCAACGCCGTCAGAGCCCCCAATGGAATTCCTAAACCGATCGCCACGCCAAAGGCCATGGCCCCCAGCGATAAGGATACCGGCACTGTCTGACCCAGCAGGTCGTTCACAGAATGGTTCCGGTACTTGAGCGAGGGCCCGAGGTCTCCGTGCATCACATTGCCCAAATATCGCCCATACTGTCGCCAAAGGGGTTCATCCCAGTGATAGCGTGCCTTCAGGGCCGCCTCGACCTCGCGGGAAGCCGCCGCGCGCTCTCGATCGAAGGGACCGCCCGGAACCGCCCGTAGGAGAAAAAAACTCAGCGTCGCCACCACCCAAAGCAGAACGGGAATTAAGGCCACTCGTGCCATCCAGGGTCTCATGGGCGGATCCTCCTCATGGAAAAGAACGGGTGCTCATCCATCCGATTGGGCCAGATTCCACCGACTTTCCGGGGATCGGCCGCATAAAGTCCCACATGACTGTAGAGGCCGGTCACCGGCACGGCCTCTTCCACCAGAAGGGTCTCCGCCTCGCGAAGGATTTCGAGCCGACGCTGGGGATCGGCCTCGGCAGCCGCCGCTTGGAGCAGTCGATCGTAGCGCACCTCTTTCCATCCCGTCCGATTGTTGCCGCTGTCGGAGAGGAAACAGTCCAGGAAGGTCATCGGGTCATCGTAATCGCCCACCCAGGATCCGCGGATAAAGTCGTAGTTCAGCGCCGACATCTCGGCGAGGTAGGTCTTCCACTCCAGCGGACGCAACTCGACCCGAATCCCCAAGTGTTCCCGGAGCATGGATTGGATCTCCACGCCGGTCTGCTCGTAGATCCTCGACCCGACATTGAAGGTGTATTCAATGGCTGGAAACCCCCGCCCTTCTGGATACCCGGCCTCGGCCAGGAGACGTCGTGCAGTCGCCGGGTCGCAGGAAAGCCCCGCCGGAGGGTGGTAGCCTCCGGTTCCGGCTGGCGTCACCGCAGCGCTGGGTCGCTCGCCCATCCGGGTGATGCGGGTGGTGATCCGGGATCGATCTAAGGCCATAGCCACAGCGCGGCGAACACGGGCATCCCCAAAGGGTTTGCGCGTCGTGTTGAATCGAATGAAGTCCTGACCCAAGTAATCGAAGCGGTGGAAGTCAGGGCGAGCGGCCAACTCCGGCCCCAGCTCGCCGGGGATAATCTTCCGGTCAGAAATGAGGTCTACTTCGCCGTT
>JAPLUH010000083.1 GCA_026397675.1 Verrucomicrobiota bacterium | reverse complement strand
TGGTCGGCTCGCGGCCTGAAGTCCGCGGCGTTGATGTAGTACGGCGCCATCTGGAGGCCGGTCAGCTTGCTCCGGCCCCAGGCCTCCGGGCCGGCACCGTCGATCTCGAGGATCAAGATCGAATGGAACGCCTCCAGATAATCGGCCGTGAACTCCTTCGAGTAACCGTCGCTGCAAACCGCGAAGAGCGTGTCGGCACTGGAGACATCCAAGCCCAAGAGCGATCGAAGTTGCTGGAGCGGGATGCCCCGATATACGGCCGGTGCCTTGCGGGCCAGATCCATCGAATTGGTGACCACCGTCAGCGGCAGGGCCATCAAGCGCTCGCGCGGGATGTACCCGTTGGTGCGACCGCTCGGGAAAGGTCCCGTCACCTCGAGGTCGGTCGGCGAGGAGCGGGTCGGCCGAATCGATCCGACGAGGCCGGCCCCATCGTCGGCATCCACCTGCCCGATCGTGAACCACGTCAGCAACCCAATGAGTACTGCTACCATGGAATCTCTGTTCAGCATACTCTCGAATCCCCTGACTTTTTGATTAGAAAATTTAACCGTACCCCGAAGTATCGGGCAACGGGATTCAGAGCCGCTTGCCCGTGATTTCCCGGGAATCCCTGAGCCGCTTGCCACGAAGGGCTCTCCTGATCGCAGAGCCTCAAAAAAGAAATAAACTCTCTATCCCTCAAGAATAGCGCGCCAATCCGACCACGCCCGCCACCGCGAGCACGCCTCCCATGAGGGATCGTCGGGTGGGCCGCTCTTGTTCCAACCAATAGGCCAGCGGAATGACGGCCAGCGGCACCATGGCGACCACTGGCAGCACCTGGGAAACCGGGTGTCGGGCCAACGCCCACTGGTAGCACACCACCCCCAAGGTCGGACCGGCCAAGGCGTTAGCCAGAAGCCATCCGCGTCCCTTCGAAAGTGCCGGGCCCAAGGGAACCGGACCGGACCGGAGACGGGCCGCTCCGTACCAGAGCCCGCCCACCACCAAACCGGCCAAGGCCCGTTGGAGGGTCACCGTCATGGGATGCGCCTGCTCTCCAGCCAGCCTCGCCAATTCAAACCCCTGTCGACTCAGGACCGCCCCACCGGATTGTCCGAGTGCCGCCAAGAGTCCAAACCACACACCGGATTTCCACTCCACTCCCGCCCAAGCAGAACCGCGCTGTGGCGCCAATGCCAAGAACACACCCGACAAGATCGTCAAACCGGCCACCAACTGCACACCGGTGGGGACCTGCCCACGCCAGGCCCATTCCAGAAGCGCCCCGATCGGAGCCGCGAGGCATTGGGTCATGAGGGACGTCAGCCGAGAACCCAACCGGGGCAGTGCCAGAAAAACCCCCGCATCCCCAAGGCCATAGCCCACCACGCCACTCCACAGGAACCAGGACAGAGACGGACCGGAGAATCCGGAGCCCATCATGAGGACAAATGCCACCAACAGCAGAACAGCGAGGATTTGCCGGAAGAAATTCGCCGTTGCGGGTCCGAAGATGCCCACCGATCGACGAGCGCTCACCGATGAAACGGCGAAAAGCACCATGGCCAAAAGAGATGGAATCATTTCAGGGAAGCAGGGTTCCAACACCGGACAAAAAAACCGGACAAAAAAACCGGACCAAAGACTGGCCCCTAAGACCGAGCCCAAACACCGGCCAAGAACTCGGACCGCACACCAATTCAGAGCAATTCTTGGGCGGCCGGAATCAACCGCTCCCGCAAACGCTGAACCGCCTGACCCATATTGCGTTTACCGAAAAGATGCGTGCCGGCCACGAAGACATTGGCACCGGCCCGGGCACATTCACGACCGGTGATGTCGTTGATGCCGCCATCGACCTGAATGCGAAACTTGAGGCCCATCTCACGACGCCAGGCCTCGAGCCGCTGGATCTTGGGGACACATTCTTCGATGAACGACTGCCCGCCAAATCCGGGATTCACCGTCATCACCAGCACCAAGTCCACCTGGGCCAGGTAGGGCTTCACCGCATCAATATTCGTCGGTGGATTGACGGCCAACCCCACTTGCTTGCCCATTGATCGAATACGCCACAAGAGCGGGTTAACCAGGTCGCCCAACTCCACATGAATGGTCATAGAATCAGCCCCGGCCTTCACGAATGGCTCGAGCAAGATCTCCGGCTTTGAGCACATTAGATGAACGTCCAGGTGCCGCCGGAACACCTTGCGGACCGCCTTGGCCACCTCAGGCCCGAAGGAAATGTTGGGGACGAAGTGCCCATCCATGATGTCCAAATGCAACCACTCCGCACTCGAACGCTGGACGCGCGCTGCCTCATGGGCGAAGCGACCAAAATCCGAGGCCAGTAGAGAGGGGGCGATAATCATCGGGATGGCACGTTGGAAGAGATCTAGATTCGGGGGCCACGCACAGGTTTAGACAACTCCGGGCAACTTTGGGCGGCAACCGAGTCCGTGGCTCAGAGCAGGTCCGCCTCGGTCAAGGTCTTGAGGATCAACTCGCGCGTGGCGGTCGACGAGGGCACCAGCGGCAGGCGCACTTCCTCGCCCATCATGCCCTTCAAGGCCAACGCGGTCTTGCACGGTGACGGATTGGTCTCGACGAAGAGGTTCTTGAACAGCGGGTACAAGCGGGTGTGCAACTTCAGCGCCCCCTTGGCATCCCCGGCCGCAAACGCGCGCACCATCTTGGACACCTCGCGCGGCGCCACATTGGAGGCCACGCTGATAACGCCCTGAGCACCGACGCTCATGAAGGGCAGCGTCAGGGAATCATCGCCGCTGACGATCTGAAATTTTGGTCCGCAGGCCGCTCGCAATTGGCTGACGCGGTCGCAAGAACCCCCAGCTTCTTTGATGCCGACGATATTCTTAAAGTCCGTCGCCAAGCGCTTAACGGTGTCGATACCGATCTCGATGCCGCAACGACCCGGGATACTGTAAAGCAAGATGGGCAACCGTGTGGACCGGGCGATGGCCGCGAAGTGCTGATACACGCCTTCCTGCGTGGGCTTGTTGTAGTACGGGGCCACCTGGAGCGAGCCATCCACTCCCAGCTTCTGGGCCTCTTGGGTCAGGAAGATGGCCTCTTGCGTAGAATTGCCACCCGTACCCGCCAAGACTGGCAACTTGCCGCCCGAAAACTTCACGGCCAACTCGATCACCTTCAGGTGTTCGTCATAATCCAGTGTCGGAGACTCACCGGTGGTTCCCATGGGCACGATGCCATCCACCCCGCCCTTAATCTGGGAGCGAACCAATTTCTCAAAGGCCGCTTCGTCCAATTCTCCATCGCGAAACGGGGTGACCAATGCCGTGAAAGTGCCAGTAAACATAGCCAAGGACCTAAAAATGCGTGAAACAGGGCCGTTTTGGAAGGGTGTTTTCGGCCGGATGCAATTCCTGCCTCAGGCATCGTTCGAAAAAACTGTGCTGTTCCCTCAGGCGGGGCGACCCGGAAAGCGCTTCTCGAAAAGAGCATCTGTCCGCCGGGCCTTCCGCACGAGTTTTGGCAGGATGGATTTCCACTGCGCAGCCAGCCAACGGGGATGCTCTAAGCTTTCCAAGGCGTACCGGCCCGTGGCATCGGCCATTTTCAAATCGGCGATCAAGGTCGCTTCGTTTCCACTGCGCAGCCAGCCAACGGGGATGCTCTAAGCTTTCCAAGGCGTACCGGCCCGTGGCATCGGCCATTTTCAAATCGGCGATCAAGGTCGCTTCGTCCTGATTGTTGGCGATTCGAAGCACTTTGCCACTGGGATGCACGATCTTCGAGTCACCAGCCGACCATTTCCCCTGCCCTTGTGGGCCCACCGAATTAGCAAAGACATAGTACACCGCATTCTCGAAGGCGCGGACCGCCATCCCGTCCCGCCCCCCACGCTTCTTGCGGGAAACCGCCAACGAATCCATCCCGGCATTCGGATGGAACAAGATGCGGGCGCCGGCCATCGCGGAGATCCGGGGCAATTCGGGGTACCGCCGCTCGTGGCAAATGAAGGTCGAGGCCGGGATGCCATCGAGTTCGAAGAGCGAAATATCCTCACCGGCTGAAAACCACTGACGGTCTGACTGGGTCAACTGGCACTTGGCATACGCATGCACCAACCGGCCGGATCGATTGAACACCAACAAGGCATTGTAAAGCCGTCCGCTGCGAAAGACCGGGCTCCCCACCAACAACTGCACCCGCAAATCGGCGGCCAGTTGGGAAATGGCGTTCAAGGCCTGATCCACCGCACTCGGCTTGAGGCTCCCGAAATCCATCGCATAGCCAGTCGTGGCGCATTCCGGGAACAGGACCGCATCCGCACCTTTCCGCGCCGCCGCGGTGGCCGCCCGCTCGATCTTGCCCAAATTGGCCGCCATGGACTCGGCGAAGATCATTTGCACGGCTCCCACCCGGAAAACTCTGGTGGATTCAGGACTCGAAATATTCGGCGCAAGGTCTTGCATGGGAAATCGTTCGCAACCCTTCTCCAAGCGCCTCACGCAGGCCACCTCAAACCGGATACACTGAAGTCTGCCGGTCCCGGGACTTGAACCTCACCCTCCCGTTGACACGACAACGATCCGCGCACTCAACCCAGGAAAACCCGTTCCAACATCCACCCGAGAACTTCGTTCTCAATGGTTGGGCCGGATGCGCTGGACCGGCTGTTCTTAAGAGCCATCCGGCCCACGCCGCAGCAACCGACGGCCCCAGTCGTCGAAAATCGCATAACTCACCGGCGTGACGAGGAGCGTCAACAACAGACAGAGCATCTGACCGCCGATGATCACCTTGGCCATCGAGGCCCGCCCCGCCGCACCGGGACCCACGCCCAGCGCGATGGGAATCATCGACGCGACCAGCAACAACGTGGTCATGAGGATGGGTCGCAACCGAACCTGATTGGCCTCGAGGATGGCCTCATCCCGAGGCACCCCCCGCTCCCGGAGCACCCGCGTGTAGTCGATTTGCATGATGCCGTTTTTCTTCACGATACCCACCAACATGAAGAGCCCGAAAATGGCATAGATATTGAGCTGCTCATTGATCAAGACCATCCAAGCCAACGCGAAGGGCAACGACAACGGAACCGCCAACAAGATTGAGATGGGATAAATGAAGTGCTCGAACTGGGCCGCCAACACCATGTACATGAAGATGACCGCCACCAGGAAGGCCATCAGGAAGTTGGTCAAGGTCTCCCGCAACTGCTTGGCGCGCCCCACCATTACCATCTGGTACTCCGGCGGAAGATCCATCCGGGCCACCACTCGCTCGACCTCCTGCACCGCCTCGCCCAGGGAATAAGTCCCCAGATTGGCCACCAAGGTCACGCGGCGCTGACGCTGGAAACGATCAATCTGGTTGGGGCCACGGGCTTCTTCAAAGCGAACGAAATTGCCCAAGGGCACCATTTCGGGCCGAAGGCTGGAAGTCGCGCTAGGACGGGTGCGAACGAACACCTGCTGCAACGCCTCGGCGGTCCCTCGATGGGCGGCATCGGCTCGCAGCCACACGTCGTACTGTTCATCCTTCTCCTTAAACACCCCGATAATTTCCCCGCCCACCAAGGTTCGCAGCGTGGCCGCAATGTCGGTGATGTGCAGACCAAACTGGCTGGCCTTATCTCGATCGATGTGGACTTGCAGCTCGGGCTTTCGGTTGGACAGGGTTGTGTCGACATCAGTCAGGCTTGGATTTTGGCGCAACTCCTTCACCAGCGCCTCGGAATAGGCCGTCAGGCGTTCCAAGTCGGGGCCCACCAAGTTGAAAGACAACTCCGCGCTGCGTCCGCCGCCACCACCCAAAGGAGAAATAGCCCCCACTGAGGAGCGCACATCCGGATACCGCGCCACCACGCCACGGGCCTTGGTCATCGCCTCCAATTGCCCCCAGCGGCGAGACGTGCCACGCAGTTGGTCAATCAGCCCGCCCAACTCTGGGAGGCGGCAGTAGATATTGGCCTGGGTCACATCCCCCTCACCCTTCCCCACACGCCCCCCGATCGGTCCGATCGTGACCAAAGTATCGGTGATGGCCACCTGGTCCCCGATACGAATCGCCTTGAGCTGAACCTCCACTTCAGCGGTCAGTGCGGCCGCCTGTTCCATGCCACTGCCTTCCGGAAGCGTGAGGTTGACCTCGAACTCACTGGAGTCATCCATGGGCATGAAGGTGAACCGACTGGCCTTGAGCAGCGGCCAGATGGAGACCACACAGGCCAGGCTCAACGACATGATCACCCACCGGTGGCGCAGACTCCACCGAAGCACGACCAAGTACTGGTGGCCGATCCACATCATCCAAGGCCCGCCGTGGGCTTTCTTCAGGCGATCGGCCTCGTCGCGGGATCTGCGCAAAAAGCGGGCCGCCAGCATGGGCGTGAGCGTGAAACTCACGAAGAGCGACACGAGGATAGCGAAGGCGACCGTGACCCCGTAACTGCTGAAGAACATGCCCGTGCGGCCCTTCATGAAGGCCAGCGGCAAGAAGATCACCACCAGCGACAACGTGGTCGCCAACACCGCCAGAGCGATCTCGCGGGTGCCCTGACGGGCCGCCTCCAGCGGGCCCAACCCATGCTCTTCCATGGTCCGATAGATGTTTTCCAAGACCACGATCGCATCATCGATCACCACGCCGACAGCGAAGGTGAGCGCGAGCATGGTGGAATTGTTAATGGTGTACCCCATGACCCGCATGAGAGCGAAGGTCGCAACAATGGAGGTCGGTATGGCGATGCTCGCGATGACGGTGCTGCGCCAGTCGTGCATGAACGCAAAAACCGTCAAGGCCACCAGCACCATGCCCAGCACCAGGTGGAAGGAAATCTCACCCAAATTGCGTCGGATAAAGCGCGACTGATCGCGGATGACCGTCAGCGTGACATCCGGAGGGAGCACCGATTTCAACTCGGCCATCCGAGCCATCAGAGCGTCGATCAGCCGGACGGTGTTGGATCCGCTCTGCTTGCGAACCACCAGTGTGATCGAGTTGGTACCATTCAGCCGGGACAACGTCCGAGGCTCCTCGATGTCATCGGTGACTCTGGCCACCTGACCGAGGTAAATGGGTTGCCCACCCGGATCGGCGATGATCAGGCGCTCGAAGGAAGCCACGGACTCCATCCGGCCCAGAGTTCTCAGCACCCACTCGCGGCCGGACTGCTGCACCCGGCCACCGGGGATCTCCACGTTCTGCTCCATCAAGGCCTTGCGAACATCACCGATATCGAGGCCGAACTGGCGGAGGCGATCGGGATCCACGGCCACCTGCACCGCCCGCACCCGCGATCCGATCAATTGGATCGCCCCAACATCCTGCACGGTTTCCAAGTTCTCCTTGAGACGCCGATCTACCAGAAAGGTCAACTCCTTGAGGTCTCGGGGCGAGCTGACTGCTACCGAAAAAACCGGGGTCGCATCCACCTCGAACTTGTCCACGATGGGCGTCTCCGTACCCGGGGGGAGTCGCGACAGGATCGAGTTGACCTTGTCCCGGACGTCTTGGGCGGCCAGGTCCCGATTCCGCTCCAAGAAGAACTGCGCCGTGATCGAGGACACCCCTTCCCGGCTGGAAGAACTCAGCTCCTCAATGCCTTCCACGGTGTTGATAATCTCCTCCATCGGCTGAGTGATTCCGGTCTCGATCTCCTCGGGCGAGGCCCCCCGCAAGGTGGTGCTGACGGTGATAATGGGCAGTTCCACATTGGGAATTTGCTCGACCCCCAACTCGCGGTACGCAAACCACCCCACAACGATCAACAAGACGTTGAGCATCGTGGCGAAAACCGGCCGCCGGATGCAGATATCGGCCAACCCGCCCCCCAAAACCTGTTCTTTGGGTTGTGGACGGGGAGTCCCGTCGGTACCCGTTGAAGCACTCATCGCCGAACCTCCACCACCATGCCGTCGACCAATTTTAAATGACCGCTGGTGACGACCGATTCTCCCTCGGAAAGGCCCGACACAATCTCGAACCGATCACCCAAGACCCGGCCCGTCTTCACCACCCGCGATTGGGCAGCCCCCTCCTTGACGATGAACACCCGAGAGACTCCCGACGAGGAAAGCACCGAAACCACAGGGACCACGCGGGTCGGGACGGCCCGCTCCAGAACCAATTCTCCCCGAGCAAAAGTGCCCGCCTTGAGCAGGCGTTCGACATTGGGAACCAAGGCACCGAAATCAAACATTCGGGTGGTGAGATTGACCTGGGGGCTAATGAGGAACACCTGACCTTCAAAACGCCGGCCAGGATAGGCATCCACGGAAAACACCACAGGCAGATCGCGCACCACCTGAGGGCCGAAGCTTTCCGGGGCCTGCGCGATGAACTTCAAGACCCCATCATTGACCATGCGGAAAAGCGGTGAACCGGGACGCACAAAGTCCCCAGCCGAAGCAATCCGATCGGCCACAGCCGCATCAAACGGAGCGCGAATCCGACTGCGGTCGACATTCAACTGGGCCACGGCCAAGGTCGCCTCCGCCGCCTTCAACGCCGCCCGAGTCTGGTCGGCTTGAGCCTCAGCCAAATCCAAATCTGCCGGAGCGGCGATACCCGTTTTGAGCAGGACTTGTTGTCGATGGAGTTCCTGTTCGGCCCCATGTGCCAGGGCCCTCGATTGCTCCACCCGTGCCTCGGCCTGATGAGCCAACGCCGTGTAGGAATCGGTGTCGATCCTAGCCAACTCCTGACCTGCCTTCACCCGGTCTCCGAACTCGACGAGCGTGCGCTCTAACTTGCCTTCCACCTCCGCAGAAACCAGGGCCGAATCTTTGGCGTACAGCGTGCCGACGATGGGCAAGGTGCGGTCTACCGACTGGATCACCACCGGGGCCACAGTCACCGGAATGGGCACCGGAGCCTTCGGCGCACGCGAGACGGGAGCCTCCTGTGAACATCCTAACCCCGCACACAGCGCGAGGAGCCATAACGTTGAAACAAACTTCATCGGAAGTCCTAAAACCTATCCCAAACCAAGAGCCATTGGCATCGGAAACTCGATCCGCACAGAAAGCAAAAACACATCCAAAGCCTCGCTTAGCCCGAAGCATCGTCTTTGGGAAACCCTCCCCAGCATTGACCGCAGAATCTGGAAGCTCTGGGGCGGCCTCCGAGCGAGGGCTTTTCTGCCGGAGTAGGCTTTTCTGCCGGAGTAATTGGATAAGCCTCCGATTTGCCTGTCCGGAGTTTTCGAGAGATCCTGAATCGTGTTGCGTCTCCACCCCCATCCCCAACTTGAGAAACTCCGGGAGGCTTTGCTGGAACTTCATAAGACCCTCGTGGATTCCGAACGGGTCGGCTACGAAGCGGCCCTGGGGCCAATTCCCTCGCCAAATCACTTCCTGCGCCTGCTCTCAAGTGACCCTTGGTTTGCTTGGTTGCTGCCGCTCTCTGGCCTGATCGTCACCATCGACGAAGCTTTAGATCGGCGCATCCCCCTCTCACCCAACGAAGCTCAAGGCTTGCTCACAAAAACCCGCCGACTGCTGGTCGCCTCGGAGGAAGGTCATGGCTTTCCTCGCAGCTACTTCGAGGCCCTGCAACGCGATCCCGACGTGATCTTCGCCCACTCGAGGGTGGTCCTCCTGCTGCGCTGAGCTCAATCGATGGCGTTGGAAGGAACGCGAGGGCGTCACGAATTCTTCCGCGAAGCGAAGTGAGAGCCGGGCGCAGGCCCGTTGGCGGCCCGTAACGAGCCAACAACCCAGTCCTTGCGGAAGACAATGCCGGCGGCGCGGCCGATCCCATTAAAATTGTTCCAGCGGAGCGGAGGGTGCAGAACTGCAGAAGGAATCGAAGGGACTTTCAGAAACCCCTCCTCGCCTCCTTCCAGCCAACAATTCTC
>JAPLUH010000387.1 GCA_026397675.1 Verrucomicrobiota bacterium | reverse complement strand
CAACAACATCACCTTCCGGGCGAATTTGCGATGCGAGGTGAGTTCTTCATGAAGCGCCGAATAGAGCATCCGCCACGCCTCGTTGCCGTAGGATTCCCCCACGTCGATACCTGCCACAGCGATGCCTGCTTCGAGAAAGCGCTCGAACATCCACTTCTCTTCGGTGCCTGGAAGCCCCGGTAACGTCGGAGCATAGAGCACCCAGGGTATAGTTTTTCCGGCCGAGGGTGGAACGATGACAAAGGCCGTATGTCCCCGGATGGACAGAACCTCACCGGGCAGCGGTAGCACCTTTTGGGGTGGCACCACCGGCTTCGTCTCTTCGGCCCGGACAGATGCACCCATCATTGCCAGAAAGACCCAAACCCCAAGACTCCGTCGTATCGTTGTCATCATTGCTGTTTCTCCTGGTTGAGCGTGGTTCCTTGAGGCACGAAAACGGTCGACGAGGGTGACAATGAGGCCGCGGCCAAGCGCTGCCTCTCGGCCGCTTTGGCAAAGGGCCAGTAAACCAGCATCGCCAAACCCAACGAAACAACACCCCAAACTGCTGCCCGCCAATCCCCCCCGGTCAGCAAGTAATGGCCGATGACCGGCGGCGTGGTCCACGGGACATTGACGAAGGGTTTTCGAATCCAACCCCAGTCCATCAGGCAATACGTCGAGGCTGTCAGCAGCAAGGCGTTGGCCACGTAAGGGATCATGAACCACGGATTGAGCACGATGGGGATGCCGAAGAAAATGGGCTCGTTGATTTGGAAGAGTTGGGTCGGCAAGGACAGTCGGCTAATTTTCCGGTAAACCGGGTCTTTGGACATCGCCAAAATTAACGCCAACCCCAGCGTCGCTCCGGTGCCGCCAACATTGACGAAGGTCGAAAAGAATCCATTGGCTGTGACATAGGGCATGGGCTGACCGCGGCCCACGGCCTCCACATTCTCGGCTAAAAATTGCAGAAAAATCGGTGCCACAAAGGCATCGAGCGTGTTGTCGCCATTAATGCCCACCGACCACAGCAAGGTCACCAAAAAGGCGTACACCAGAATGCCCGGCAGGGTGTTCAGCGCGAAAACCAACGGCTTGAAGAGCGTCTGAACGCCCGCATTAATATCTACCCCAAGCACAAACCGCAGGATCCAAAAAGCCACCACGAGGAACACGGTCGGTGTCAGTGAAATGAACGTGTCCGACACCACCTTAGGCACCGAATCCGGCAAACGAATGACCCAATTGGCATCGGTGAAGGCCTTCTGGATGCGGACTGTCACCAGGGCTATCAGTATGGCCGTGAACAACCCCTTCGATCCCAGGCCCTCCATGACCAGAGTTTGATCCTTCATCTCTAACTGGATGAGCAGGAAGACCAGCGCCGACTGGGTCGCGCTCAAGATGGCCTCTTGTTTGAGCCGCGTTCCCAGATCGTAGCCGATGGCCAGACAGACGAAGAGACCCAAGAGTCCGAAGGTGGCGGTGACAGGAATTTGCAGGTGCGGCAGGTGCGGAGCCATCCGGGCTTCCCAACCGGGAATGGGCAAATAAGCCACCACCATGAAAAGTCCTCCCAAAATGGTGAGAGGGACCACCGAAACCATCCCAGCACGGATGGAGGCGAGATAGGTGTTCTCACTGAGCGCGGTCATCCGCGGGATCAGCCAGCGGTGAAGAAAGAGGGACAGCGAATTCATGTCACGTGGGGTTATCCTCTCTCACTTCTCACTCGAGGCAGCCGTGAGATCATTTAATCGGTGACCCAAATACAGGCAACCGTCCACCCCCTCCCCGACCTGGATGAGTGGCTGGAATCCCAGCTTTCGGTAAAATCCCTGAGCCGGAATGTTGGGCAAACTCACCCCAAGGTGCGCTCCCGGTGATCCGCGCTGACGCAGCAACCCCAGCACTTCCGCCATCATCGCTCGACCCAGCCCTCGACCTTGAGCCCGTGGCAGCAAGTCGATGTGTACATGCGAGGGATATTGGTCGTAGGGCTCCGGGCAAAAATAATCCGGGTGGTGATAGACGTGGTGGATTTGCTGTACCCG
>JAPLUH010000366.1 GCA_026397675.1 Verrucomicrobiota bacterium | reverse complement strand
AAACCCTCGGCCAAATAGTAGTCTCGGTCGGGAAGACCCAACCCTCCCTGCATAAAGTGCAGTGCGTACACCGAGCTGTTCTTGGCGTCGGGTTGAACGCCCATTCCAAAACCAGCGCCAATCCCCCGAAGGTGCCAGTCCGCCAAAAGGGCCATCGCCGACTCGGGATCCTGAACGGCCTTCAATCGCTCCCATTCGGGGTCCAAGGGTGCAAACCCCAATCGCTCGATGCGATTCGTCTCCATGGCAGAGGCATAAAAGTCACCCACCTGCCGGAGAGGAGAACCCGCTGGAGCATTGGTGTCAGCGGCGGCCGAAATGAGGATGCCACGGATCAGCCACCAATTTCGCTCTTGAAGCTCATCAAAACCGGCCCAACGCGATTTGTCGGAGGGCACCGGGTTGTTCTTGCGCCAGGCACCGGTGGCATATTGGTAGAAATTGGTCTTCGGATCGACGGAGCGGTCCACATAGCTCATCGAAAACCGAGGAACCGGCGGCGGGTTCTCGGCCGCAGATGCCAAGCCGTTCAGGAACAACAGACCCAAATAAATCCCCAACCGTCTGAAGAAGATGCCGCGTAGGCAGGATTGGATGCCGAACATGACCAGCAGATTGATCCCCCCTTCGAGGAAATCAACCCACCAGGGCTGGAATGGCACCGGCTCGGAAAGCGGATGCACGCGCCCCTAGACCTTACAGCGACGTCAGCAACTCGGTGATTTTGATGCCGAAGCGATTCTCGACCACCACCACCTCACCCCGGGCTACTAACTTGGTATTTACATGCAAGTCCACAGGGGCATCGGCCACCTTATCGAGCTGGACGATCGAGCCGGTGGTGAGGTTGAGCACCTCACGCATCGGCAAGTGGCAGGATCCCAACTGCACACTCACCTCAACGGGAACGTCGAGCAGGATTGAAAGATCGGTAGTTTGGCTCATGAGAAGAAAAGATTAGGGATTGGATCCGAGGGAGATTTGGTCGATTTCGACGGCCCAGCGGCCATCCACGGTGCCCAGGCGCCCGTAATATCGCTTTTCTGAAGCCAACTTAACCTGCACGCGTTCCGCAAATTCCGGGGGTAGCGGCACGATATCGCCCACCCGCAGTCCAACGACATCCTTGGCTCGGAGTTTCAGTCCGTTGGACTCAGCGGAAACCTGCATCGGGGTGTTGTCATAGTGAGAATTCCAAGCGCCACTCTGCTCTGAAGGCACGTCCGGGAGATCTTCAGGGCCAGGTTTCAGCCTAGAACTCAACAGATGAACAATGGGCTCGATGGTCCAGTAGGGAAATGCGATCTGCAGGGTCTCCGTGCAGTCATTGATGACCGCCTCGATGGACAGCACGAGCATGATCGCATCGGCATCGACGGCCTGAAGAAAGAGCCCGTTGCTCTCGTGCCCAAAGAGTGCGGGTCGTAAGTCCCGGTACTTGGCCCAGTGGGTGCACCATTCGGTGAGCATTAGAAGCACCACCTGGTCGAGGAGGGTCACCTCCAGTTCGGAGAGCTCCCGGTTGCTGGTCACCGAGTGCCCCGGACCGCCCAGAAGACGATCCACGATGGTCAAACCCAGGCGCGGCGGAACATCCAGGATGCAAATTCCTCGCAAGGGTTCCACCCGGAAGAGGGATAGGTGTGTCGGGCTATCGAGGCTTTCACACCATTGCCGAAAGGAGATGGTGTGCAGCTGGGACATCTGGAGATTGAACTCCACGCGCAGGTAAATCGACAAACGCGCGGCCAGTGCCTGGATGAACTCTTCGTGATGGATCCGCAGCTTTCGCAGCTCGATGGGCGAGAGGAAGACTGGCGTACGAAAGTCGTAGGCCGAGATGGAATCACGACTCTGATTGCTCCTTCGTCCGTTCGATTGAAGGACGACGGTATTGGATTCCTCCTCCTGAACCTGTTGAAGCAGACGCTCCACCTCTGATTGGGAGAGCACATCTCCCATGGATCCGGTCTGGTCCGACATAAAGTTCTCGGTGAAAAATTACTGTACAGCCAAATCGGGCATCACGACATCCGTGAAAACCCCGGGACCCAGAACTCTGAGAAATGCATTCTTCAACTCGGCCTTGATGGTAGTTCGGGCTCCCTGGCGCTCGATATCCATGAGGGTCTTGGTGTAGAGCAGTGAGGATGCTGCATCGCGAAGATCAGGACCTCGTGCGGTCACGATATCCTTCAGTTTGGGATTGTTGCCACGAATGCCGATTTTGGCCATCAGTAGCCGGGAACCCATCGTACCAGCAACATTGACGGTGACCGGTTCCGGCAGCATTTCGGTCGTGTCCGTGCTACCCCCGTGTCCTCCGCCTTCCGATGGAGCTGCACCCTTACCAGGAGCGGATGAATGACTGGATGAGGATTGTTTGTCTCCATGGGAGGAATCCCCAGCAGTTGCAGAGTCATTATCATGACCACCTTCGACAGGTGCGGTGGCGGCAGCGGCCGAATTTAACCGCGGCAAAAGTACGTACTGAGTCATCGCAAAGGCCATCACGGGCAACAGCACGATGTTGAGGATCAACGGGAGCATCGCCTTGATGCCACCGGATGACTCGGTTTTTTGACCGTCGTTCTTGTCTGAGGCGGGTGCGGCCATGGTGTGGGAAACAGGTTAAGTTAGGTCTTTAACGCTTCAGGTTAATGAGCTCCTGAAGGATTTCATCGGAGGTGGTGATGATCTTCGCGTTGGCCTGATAGCCGCGCTGGGTGACCATCAAATCTGTGAACTGGGTGGCCAAATCGACATTGGCTTGCTCCAAGGATTGCCAGCGGACTTGCCCCCGTCCGGCCTGACCCGCGGTGCCAAGACCCACGGGACCCGCGGCCGCCAGGTTACCAAAACGGTTGTTACCCACCTTGCTGAGGGTATTGATGTCCCGGAAGGTTTGGACTTGGATCTGAGCGATCTTGAGGGGATCCGGGGGAGTGGCCGGGGGAGGCACCAGGGTGCTTCGCAAGGTCAGCATCACATCCCCGTTCGACTCAATGCGCCACGAGACCGCCTCGGTGTCGGCCGGAAGCGCAGGAGTAGTCGGGGTGAGGGTGATCTTGATGTCGCTAGAAACTCCTGGAGATCCAGGAATCTCTCCCTGAACACGCATGCCTTCGGTCGTGGTCAGATACCCCTGAGAATCGGCACGGAAATCACCGGCCCGAGTTGCATATGTCGCATTGTTGGCAGTGTCTCGAACAATGAAGAACCCACTCCCATCGATGGCCATGTCGTAGGGTTGTCCGGTCCCATCGATGTTACCCTGAGCGAAGCTGCTGGAGACAGTCGCCAGGGAGACACCACTACCGATTTGGGAGGCACTGGATCCGGTGGAGAACTCCGAGAGTCTCTGACTGAAAACATCGACTCCCTGGGCACGACCGGCACGAAAACCGACGGTGTTTACGTTGGCGATGTTGTTACCGATGACGTCCAGCTTGTCCTGCTGGAAACGAAGGCCACTAATGCCTGTATTGAGGGATCTGAGCATAGGTTTATCTGAGGTTTTGAACGTTTATTGAGCGATCGAGCCAAGGATTTGACCCAGTTTCTTCGGAAGGAGTTTGAGTTCGGTCGCGCTGAGTGGGAACGATGGGAGCGAATCAGCCTTAGGAAGAGCATCTGATCCTGCTGGCTTCAAATCCGGTACTTCCGGGGCCCGGACAATGTTCACTCGGGACAGGTCGTAGGGCACATCACCGACGACGAGCTGCGGATTACCCCCATTGAATCGAACCTCGGTGACCAGTCCTTCGACGGTCTTCTGGGTGGCCGGATCTTGAAGGGACACCCATTGTCCCAAAAATTGATTCGCTTGGGAGCCCTTGAACTGCGAGCGCAGGCCGGCGATGTCCGCCTGCATCAATCGGGTCTGGTCCAGGGTGTTGAACTGGGCCATCTGAGCGATGAAATCCGTGTACTTTTTGGGATTGAGCGGATCTTGGTAGGAGAACTGGGCGGCGATTAGCTTGAAAAAATCATCCTGACCCAAAGTGCGGTTGGGCTTGCGACCGGTGATCTGCGCTCCGGAAGGATCTGTCAACGAGGCGGGCCCGGCGAGACCAGGAGCCTCGAAGGAGTTCGCGAGGGTGCGGTTGGAAGTATCGAGATTCATAATTTCAGGCCCAGGATTCCAAAAGAGGACGTTGAGTGGGCTTGAGGGCAGCGGATGGGGCTGAGCGAGCCGGATGAGATTGAGCCTTTTGCCCCGCCTCGCCACCCATCGCTGGGGCTGAGTCTTGAGACGGCTGCTGGTTGCGCCCTCGGCCTCCGGAATGAGCCGATCGCTCACTCATCGGGTCCGAAGATGCCTTGGAGGAGTCCGCGGGAACTTCTCTCTCCAACGGGAGCAAATGGACTCCCTGGGCACGGAGCTGTTGCTGCAATTCGGGCCAACCCTCGGCAATGGCCTGAGCATCTCCCCGCTCGAGTGTGGCGCGGATTTCAATTCGCCCGTCGCGACGACGAAGATCGACCCGCAGCTCAGAACCGGCATCGGGCCGAAGGACAGCCGTCATCGATTCGGTGCGCAACCGCTGCAGCAAAACCAACTCACCGGAGAGCTGATCCGAGAGCCGGGTGATAGACCGTGCCTGAGGGAGGGCAACCGCCTCTGCGGTCTCAGGAAATGGATTCAGCTCGCTGATCGCAGGAGCGAGGGACGGCATTCTCATCGAGGGATCGACGTCCCTAGCAACAGACAAGGACCCGAGGGGTTTCGAATCCAAGGACCCGGCTCCGCGCCGCTGGGGCGCAGTCTCAGGGACTGAGGTTTGGAATCGATCGGAGGCCATCGCTATCTCGGCTTTCGCATGAGTCATGCCAGACCGATTACGCGTCGATCCTGCCTCCGCATCGCCCCTCTTCTCCGATGGGGTTGCACGGTCCTGAAACACCTGTTTTTCTGGGGTTTCTGGGTTTTTATCTGAGTTAGATTCAGAACCCACCCCATTGTCTAACACCGCGTTGTTGGATGGTTCTCCCGAGCCCCCGTAGGCAATGTCTGCCGACCTTGAGGGAGGCAAGTTCGTCGGTTGCGGGAAAGTTTTTGTCTCCTCCGGCATTTTCAAATCCCCCACAGCCTCCGGAACAACCTCCTCCGTGCCCCCATCGCGGGGGGCTGAAAGGGCAATTTCGAGAGACTGCCCACCGCTGCCCGAAGCGGGTTCGGCGATCACGACCGGTGCGACCTGTTCCCCAAATGATGTCCCCTTCGAAAGTATGGTTTCCGGGGCGGGACCCACCGCTTCGGTTCCGAGCTTCGCCGGAGCTGCGGGAATTGACCGGAAGACAGGTTCTAGGACTCGACCAGAATCGGACCGCGAATCCACTGAAGACTGTCTCAGCCTCGTGAAGCCGGACGGCAACCATTCCCGTGCGGCGACCTCCGGACCTGAAACCGAAGAGAGCGCCACTGATGGGTTCTGAACCGAGGCAGGTTGTATGTTCAGTTGTGGAACCCCACTAGCGAGTCGCTCTGTATCAGTACCATTAAGCTGCGACGGGAAGCCCGTCTTGGCGGCCGGTTCAGAAATCGGGGTCACGGTCTCCGGCATAGCCTCAGGGCTCGCGATCGACCGCCAACGTCCCGCAGCCGCAGAACCCCATCGGAGCAGACCGTCTTGGGGAGCCTCACTCGAACCGGTGATCCATTGGACACTCGACGCCGAAGGCAACTC
>JAPLUH010000312.1 GCA_026397675.1 Verrucomicrobiota bacterium | reverse complement strand
CACCAGCGCCGGTCTCGGTTCCATGGGTTACGGTTACCCGGCGGCCCTGGGCGCCAAGGTGGCTCGCCCCGACAAGCAAGTGGTCGACATCGATGGCGACGGATCCTTCCTGATGAACATTCAGGAACTGGCCACCGCCCACGTCGAGAAAATCGCTGCCAAGGCCATCGTGCTGAACAACCAGCACCTGGGCATGGTGGTTCAATGGGAAGACAACTTCTTCGACGGCAACCGAGGTCACACCTATTTGGGCAACCCGGACAATCGATCCGGCATCTACCCCGATTACGTCAAGGTATGCACCAGTTTCGGGGTCCCCTGCGAACGCGTGGTGTACCGCAAGGACCTGCGCGCGGCCCTCGAGCGAATGCTGGCCGCTGAAACCCCCTATGTGTTGGATGTCATCACGCCCTACACGGAGCACGTGCTGCCATTCATCCCGGCCGGCCGCACCGTCGCCGACATGCGCTGGTAGTCCTTCTGGGCAGCTACACGAGCTACACGGTAATCACCGGTAATCACCGAACAGACCGAAACCCTGAGGTTTCGGTCTTTTTCTTTTACGGGTCTTCCCACCCAGCGTTTCAGCCCGCCGGAGGCGAACGGTCTCGACCCCCTAGAATTTCTAAATCTGAAATGAAATTGGATTGAATTGTCTCTGGCGCGGCCCGTCAGGGACCATTAGGATTCAGTTCTGAACTGCATGAGACTCTCGTTATCATCTACCGCTCGTCGCGTCCGTAAAGCTGCAGGCTTCACGCTCATCGAAATTCTATTGGTCATCGTGATCATCCTGCTTTTGGCAGGTGCCTTGGTGGTCTTTGTGCTGCCGCAGCAAGAAGGCGCGGAGAAAAACACCACACGGTTGTTGCTCAACAACCTCTCCAGCGCTTTGGACACCTACCGATTGAACCTCGGTCACTACCCGACCGAGCAAGAAGGCGGGCTCAATGCGCTGCTCACCAAGCCCACGTTCGAAAACGAGCGCCAAGGAGAGAAATGGCAAGGCCCTTACTTGAAGCCGGGCACCCGTCTGGATGATCCGTGGGGATTTCCTCTGCGCTATGAAATAGTGGATCGTTCGCAAGCCGCCGACGGCGCCAAATCTGCCCTGCCCTACAAGCTCTCTTCCGTGGGACCCGATGGTCAACCGGACAACGACGACGATATCAAGCTGGCCACCGAATCCGACACCTCGGGTGCCGGGGGTGCCAATGCTGGCGGCAACACGGGTAGTTCGACCAAATAATCGAGTCGATGAAGTTTGCACCCTTCCATTCTCGGTCTCGGCACGGCGGCTTCACTCTGGTGGAGCTGCTCTTGGCCGTCACCTTGCTGGCCGGGTTAATGGGTGCCGCCGTCTTTGGGTTCTCGAGCTTGCAGCGCAGCGCCCAACTCAACGAGGGAGTGGAGCGGGTGGAGACAGCCATGCGATTCGCCCGGGCCCATGCGGCCAATACTGGGCGTAAGGTCCAAGTGGTTGTTACCACGACCGTCGACGCCAACCTCTCAGCGTCCTCGTCGTCCTCTGCTGACAAGCCTGCTTCCAACGGCAACGGAAACAGCAACGGCAATAACTACGGCAGCAGCAATGGCAACGAACCCCTCCACTCCCTGAGCATTCTTTGGGAGGCCGATCCCGCCCGCGCACCGGGCGTCTTCGAATCCATCCCTTCTCTTTCTGGTGATGTGGCCGACGTCTCTGAACTGGTGGAGATCCGATCGGTGGGTCGAGAGTCGAAAAATTCTGAATCCAACGACGGCTTGATGACCCAAGACTCCCAAGACGTGGGCAACCCTCGAACGCAGACCGGAACTGCTTCTGACAGCCTCGAATTTTCCAACAACTCAATGAACAGCGGGGCCAACCTTGCGGCCAATAACACATCCGACTCTGAGACTGGTTCCGAGGCTTCCCGTCCATCCGCCGGCAGCGCCAACCCGGGCGAGACCACCATTACTTTCTACCCCGACGGATCCTGCGACGGGGCCACGATTGTTCTGGCATCCCGCGACAGCGACGATTCCCGCGAGGTGGCCGTGCACCTCGAGAGCGTCACCGGCACGACCCGCCGCCATTGGAAAGAATCCACGGGCTTGGGCGTTTCCCAGACCGGCTTTTCTCCTTCGAGCCCGGCCTCCTCGGATCTAGGCTCATCCCCCGCCCGATCCAACCAGAAATCCTCTTCCCCCACTGCTGCCTCACCAGCGACGAGCAAAGCCCGACGCTAAACCGTTTCCTTCTGCGGCAGCATCGCCCCGTCTTCTCTCTGAGTTCCCAGTTCCCGTGATGCTGAATCGGTCCCACATTCATCCCAGACCGGCCCAAGGCGCGGTGCTGCTGGAAGTGGTGTTGGCACTGGTTCTCTTCGTCGCCGCGGCCGCGGTCGTCAGCAGCGCACTCCGATCAGCAATCGACAGCGAAGAACGCCTGAGGCTCGGCGTCCACGCCGACAACCTAGCAGCATCGGTCATTGCCGAACTGGAAACGGGCCTTCGCTCGCCGGCTGTTCTAGGACCAACTCCCTTCGAAGCCCCCTTCACCAACTGGACGTGGCAAATCATCCCGCCCGGTGGTGACACGCCCGGATCGCCGCACGAAATCGTCATCCGCCATGCGGATCCGGAACTGGTGCGCCGACTCGCCCAAGTCATTCTTACCCCTTCGCGGGCGAGCTCCACCTCCGAGGAACCTCTTTCGGACGAAACCGTCCCGGCACTATGAAGATCTCCGTCCACAACGGCGTAGGCTTCCGAGGCTTCACCCTCATCGAGGTGGTTCTCGCAATTGTCATCGGTGTCGGGTTGTTCACGGGTGTCCTGATGTTTTACCAGCAGGCCGCCGTCCTCCGAGAGGAGATCCTGCGCAAGGCGGATGCCTTGTCCGCGGTCCGTCTGGTCATGGACCGAGTCAGCACCGAGTTGAGGACTGTTCCGCCCAGCACCGCGGGTGTTTCGATCCTTTCTGGGGATTCCCGATCTCTGAGAATCCTTCACACGGCCGTGCCATCAAAAGCCCCGTGGCGCGGGGGTAATCTTGGCCGTGCCAGCATCGTTGAAGCCGACTGGGTGGAAGTCTCCTACCGGTGGTCCTCCGATACCAATCAGCCAGGGCTTTTCCGTCAGGAGCGAACCCACACCGCCAGCGCGCCGGTGTCGACCAACCTGTTGACGGAGATGGAACCGCTGTCTGGAAGCAGCACCAACTCGATCCTTCCCTCCGGAGGAATTCCGCTCTCAGAGGCCATTGCTTACCTGCGATTCCGCTACTGGAATGGAACCCGCTGGCAGACCCGTTGGGATAAACCCGAACCTCCGATCGCAGTCGAAATCTCCCTCGGTTTGGAACCCATCGAAGAGGAGTTTACGAGCGATGCGACCGACTCCGAAGAAGGGCCCGGCCAAGAATATCCCTTCGAAGTTTTCCGCCGGGTCATTGCTCTTCCTGCGGCGCTGGCACCGTCTTCGACAGAGCTCGAGCCAACGATAACCGACGAGCTGGCGACCCCATGAAGCCACCCGAGTCTTACACGGTCCGGAGAGGCACAGGGTTCGTCCTCGTGGGCGTGCTCATCGTCGTCATGCTCCTGTCAATGATCGCCCTGAGCGTGATGTTCCGGATGCGCTCGGAGGAGACCGCCGGAGCCACGGGTTCAACCTCCGAACAAGGTTGGGCGACCGCGATGAGCGGAGTTCGTGAGGCCATGCGTCTGGCTCCGACATTTCAACCTGGAGACACGACCTGGATGGACGCCCCTGAGCGATTCAAAGATCGCGTGCTTTACGACGACGGCACCGACGAGTGGCGTTGGACTCTCTACTCCGCCAACCCCGAAGGCGGCATTCGCTTCGGACTGACCGACGAGGCGTCCAAACTCAACCTCAACTCGGCCACCACCTCGATGGTCAGTCGTCTGCCCGGAATGAAGACCTCGCTCACCGACGCACTGCTCGATTTTCTCGATGCCGATGAGGTACCCCGACCGGAAGGCGCCGAACAAGAATACTACAACGCGCTGCCCCAGCCCTATCGAATACACAACGGCCCGCTGTCCACCGTTGAGCAGCTCTTGCTGGTCCGCGGATTCACTCCTTCGGTTGTTCTGGGCGAGGATGCCAATCGCAACTTTTCGCTCGATCCCAACGAGGACGACGGTGACGAACGCGATCCACCCGACGATGCCGATGGGCGTCTCCAACCGGGGCTGCTTCCGCTGCTCACGGTCTATTCCCGGGAACCCAATTCCGACAAGAACGGGCAGCGCCGTTTCAACCTAAACACCCCGGGCGCAAAACTGACGGAGACAAACGATCTGCCACCGGCCTTCGTGGCATTCGTGTCCGAACTCGGATCCTCCAAGAGCGTGATCATGGATCCCGCAGAACTCCTGGATGCCACAATTTCCCTGAGCGGACCCGACAGTCCGGAACGGGCGGTACCCACCGGCATCGGCAAGGATTCACTCGGGATGATCCTCGACCGTTTCACCGGCTCAGCGGACGCCGAACTGGTAGGACGCATCAACGTCAACACGGCACCGACCAGCGTCCTCCAACTCGTGCCCGGCATCGACAACGCTCTGGCCGAAAGCATCCTCTCGGCACGCCGCAACCTGCCCGCCGAGCGTCGCAGTTCCACCGCGTGGATCCATGTGGAGAATGTGGTTGAGGCTGAAAAATTCCGTGAGATCGCTCCCTTCCTGACAACGCGCAGTCTCCAGTTTCGATTCAACGTCGTCGGCTACGGGGCCCGATCCGGTCGGTTCCGCGTCCTAGAAGCGGTGATCGACACCGCCAGCCAACCGGCCCGACTGGTCTATCTTCGCGATCTCACCCGCTTGGGATTGCCCTTCCCTATCGCATTGGAATCCGAGGAAGGCGCCTCGTCTTCAGAGGCCCAAAACCCCTCTGGATCCGGGCCAAAACCAGCAAATCGGCCGCAGCCCTGAGCCGAAGTAGGGCCCGCTGGATGGCCGACACGATCGTCCGCACTTCAAAACCACCCGGACCGCCCAAAAAATCAGCTGAAATAAGCGGCCCGTCGCTAGCGTCGGGTGTTGGCGACGCGCCGAAGGATGTGGCAGTCTCGCAGTGATTCCTGAGTCCAACGAAACATGGGTATTTCCCTCAAAGAACTGACCGGACAGATCCGCTCCCGCATCCCTGGAGCGGCAGGCTCTCGGCCCACCGTCCGAGGGCTCCCCTCGGCCATGGGTCTCGAGATCGATGGCCTCACCCTTCGAATCGCTGAAGCCTCGAGATCCGGCAACTCCAGCCGCATCGATCAGGTTCGGTCTTTCCCTCTGGAATTGCCTGAGAATGCCGATCGCGCCGATGCCTCCGTTCTCGGATCCGCCATCGCCAAGACGCTGGCAAAAGCCCGGATCAAGCCCGGCCCGGTGGTTTTAGGAATCGGTCGCTCTCAGGTCATCCTCCGCACCGTGGTCGTCCCCGACACGGGCCTGACCGGTACCATCGCTGCACTCGTGCGCTTCCAGGTGGCGCGCGATCTCCCCTTTCGACTGGATGAGGCGATCATCGACTTCCAGATTGTTCGGAGCCTTCCCGCGCGCCTGGCTTCAGCCCCTGAAACAACCACCGTATCCACCGGGGCAGCCAACGACTCAGTGGATCGCGTCGAGGTGCTCGTGGCCATCACCCGGCAAGAGTCGCTCGAGTTCTTA
>JAPLUH010000440.1 GCA_026397675.1 Verrucomicrobiota bacterium | reverse complement strand
CGAGATGGATAATCCCTCGTCGGTCTTTGGGGATGGGGTGATCTTAGAACTCAAGTTTACCGGTCGATTTCCGGACTGGTTTGCTGAGATGGTTCGGGTCTTTGGTCTCCGACAGGGATCCGCTTCCAAGTATGCGGATGGCATCGCAGTCAAAGGGGAGCACCACTTCCTGCGGAACCTGGGTATGGGTGTCAAAAACTTCGAGGTTGGGCTGGCGGCCGAGCGCAAACAGGCGCGACTATCCCGCCTCGCGCGATTGCTGGATGGAACCAGCATTTCACGAAAATGAATCTTTCCGACCTGATCCTTAGAGGTGATTTTGGAACCGCTCAGGATGACCTGAGTGGCATTCTCTTGGGCCTATTGATTGCCTTCCTCTGTGGGCATGTCGTGGCCTGGGTGTACATGGCCTGCCACTCGGGGCTCAGTTATTCCCGGTCCTTCGTTAATTCGTTGATCGTTCTTTGCGTGATCGTCGCGCTGGTGATGGCGGTGATGTTCAATAATTTGCTGATGGCCTTTGGAATGATGGCCGTCTTCGCGGTGGTGCGGTTCCGCAACATCCTCCGCGACACCCTGGATACCACCTACATCCTGGCCAGCATCAGCACCGGCATGGCGGCGGGCACACGCAAATTTAGCACAGCGATCTTGGGCTGTCTGATCTTTGCCCTGGTGATGCTCTACTTGCACTGGACCTCCTTTGGTGCCCGTCACCGTTACGATTTGATCCTCAACCTTCATTGGGGACGGCCGCTGGATGAGTTGCCTCGCTTGGTGGATTTGCTGGCCCGCCATGGGCGTCGCACTCAGTTGGCCAGCCAACGGGCCGGGGGGACCTCCGATGGTGCCGACCTTTCCTACCGCATTCTTCTCAGGGATGCTTCGCGCTCCGGAGAATTGGTGTCGGAACTCAAGGCGTTTCCCGGCGTGTCCCGGGTGACCAGCCTTAAGGCAGAGGAAGAATCTGAAATGTAATCGAATGCAGGACCAACCCACATCGAGTCCGGAAAGTGCTTTGACGCCGATTCCGACGCCGGCTGGAACTTTATTTCGGGAGTTTCGGATTCAGGCGTTTCCCTACATCGCCTTCATGTTGGTGGTGGGATTAACCGTTTGGCTTTGGCGCGGTTATGTGGGGCCGGCTACTTGGGTAGGAGAAGTCGAGTCGGTGCGTGGCGTGGTGTCCAGCGTGGGTCCGGGTCGCTTGGCTCAACTGCAAGTGGACGCATTGCAACGGGTAACGGCGGGCCAAGTGTTGGCGCGGGTCATCACTGTCGAACCCCGCATTTTGGAAGCACAGATTTCTCTGAGTAAGGCTCGGATCGACCTAATCCGCGCGGGTACCGATTCGGATCTGCGGAAGCAGAACAGTCGGGTCAATCTGGAGAGCCTCCGCCTCGACTGGATGTCCAAGCGTGTCGATTGGCTTTCGGCCAAAGCGCGAAGCGCCTACCGACAGCTCGAACTGGCTCGTCTCGAAAAGCTGCGATCCGGGGTCGTCAGCGGGGTGGGTGCCGTATCCTTGCCTGTGATGAGTCAGAATGATCTCGATGTTTCACACCGTGATACCGCCATCGAAGAGGCTACCGTCAAAGAATTGGAGCAGTTAGTGGCGCAAATTGGTGCCACTATCCAGCAACTGTCGGCCAATCGAAGCGAGGGCCAAGATTCGTCGTCCACCACTGCTGCCATTGAGGTAGAATCTAAGAATCTCGACCTCTTGGAATCTCAGATGATGCCCATTGATCTCGTGGCGCCCTTTGATGGCGTTGTGAGCGTGGTGCATCGCTGGAGCGGAGAGACCATTCAGGCCGGTGAGCCGATTTTGACTGTCTCCCAAGAGAAGCCTTCACGGGTTGTGGCGTTCATTCGGCAGCCCATCCAAATCCAGGCCCAGCTCGGGATGAAGGTAGAAGTCAGGGCTCGCGGAGGAAGACGAGAAATGGGTATTGGTGAAGTGCTGCGTATCGGATCCCAATTAGAACCCATTTCGTCGACGCTCTTGCCCAGAACTTCCGGCCTGCCTTCAGGGGGTAGCTCCGGGGGCAGTGCGACCGAAAACGGGCTTCCAGTTTTGGTGTCCTTGCCGGCGAACCTCACGCTGTATCCGGGAGAGGTTGTAGATTTGCGGGTTGTGATTCCCTGAAGAGTCGTAGTCCCCTGAGGATCGTCGACATTGGGGCTCTGGAGCCGGATCCGATGGAGGCCGTTAAACGGGTGCGCGTTCCGAAACGATGCAGCCCGGATGTAGACCAATGATTTCCTAGAGAGGGGCCGATCTCCGAGCGGTCCGTCCCTGCGGCGTTCCGTGTCTGCGGACGTGGCGTTTTCAGAGAAATCGCCCCACCTCGGAGGTGTTCAGGCGAGGCGGAGTTTGCGGAGGGACCCTGGGGTGTAGCCCGAAGAGCTTCCTAGGTAGGGAACGATCTGCGGGCGGTCCAGCACTGTGGCGGTCCGTCCCTGCGTCGTTCCGGCTCAGCGGGGGGTAGAGTCTGGAGGATTCGTTCTGCGGTCTGTGAGGGTGATTCGTTAGTTCCTACTTCCAGCCACGCCAGATCGAGTTGGCCCTGCATCCAGGTCATTTGCCGTTTGGCGAATTGACGCGTCTTAGCCTGAACTCGCTCGACGGTCTCGCGCAGCGACGCGGCACACTCCAGGTGCTCCACGACTTGCCGGTACCCGATGGCTTGCAAGGCGGTGCGGTTCTCCCGCAAACCGTGCTTCAAAAGACCTTGGGTTTCAGTGACCAGTCCAGCCTGGAACATTCGGTTCACCCGCTCGTCTATTCTGCGAACTAGGGTCGGACGGTCGCGTTGGATCCCAAAGGCGCGACCAGCAGTCAAGGTTCCGCCGTGTTCTGGCCATCGAGCTCGCTGGATTGAAAAAGGTTGGCCCGTGATTCGAATGACCTCCACGGCTCGGACCAAGCGGCGTCGATTTTGCAAATCGATCTGGTCGAGAGTGACCGGATCTTTGCGGGCCAGTTCCTCCAAGAGCTCCGCAGTCGTGGCCGCTTCGAGTTCGGCTCGTAGGAGGGGATCGGGAGGAGGCGCAGAACCCAGTCCGCCCAGCCAGGCATTGAAGTACAGTCCGGTTCCGCCGCAGAGGATCGCGGTTCGGTTCCGCCCTTCGATGTCTTGGATTGCCGCCGTTGCCGAATGGACGAATCGGGCTGCATCGAAGGATTCATTCACACCCACGACATCGATCAGATGGTGGGTGACGAGCGCTCGCTCCGCGGCGGAGGGCTTGGCGGTGCCGATGTCCAACCCCCGATAGACTTGCATCGAGTCCACCGAGACAATTTCGCCATCCAGTCGGAGTGCCAATTCAAGGGCCACCGCAGACTTTCCGGAAGCCGTAGGGCCGGTCAGGAGAATGGGTCTCATTTCGGAGTACTGCCACCGACCGGCTTCCCGGATTGGGGCACCGTTTCCGCCTGCCAGGAGAGGATCAGAAGAATGGCCACGGCCGTGCAAATCGCCGAATCCGCCACGTTGAAAGCCGGAAATCCGACTTCTGAGCCGCTGCGCCGGTTCCAATAGAACCTGAGAAAATCCACCACGTGCTCATGCACAATGCGATCGATCAAGTTACCGACGATGCCGCCAAAGAGCAGACCCAGGGCGATTTGACCCAGACGGTGGTGGTACTCGAAGTGACGACGCCAACGCCACAGCGCGAGCATGGCAATGGCTGAAAACACGGCCAGCCAGTTGTTGTGGTGCCGGAAGATACTCCAAGCCGCCCCGGTGTTGCCCCAGTGAACGAGTTTAAAGAACCCCTCGAGGATCGTTTGCTCGGCACCGAATTCCATCCAACGCATCACCATCCACTTGGTCAGCTGGTCCAGACCGAGAATCGTGACAGCAAGGCCCAGTGTCAGGCGGTCCGATGAAATGAGGGATCCGTTCGGGGTCATGTGGGGATCGGGTTAGCCCGTTTGGCGTCGCGAACCGGGCAATTGAATGCTGGCAAGGGCCTCCACGATCTCGAGAGCGGCGTGGGCGGCCTCGATGCCGCGGTTGGTCCGTGGGTCAATGCAGCGCTGCTGGGCCTGCTTTTTGGTCTGGATGGTTAGAACCTCATGGATGCAAGGGATCCCGGTAGAGAGGCTTATTTCCATCAGGGCCCGGGTGACGGCGCTACCGATTTGTTCAGCGTGGGAGGTTTCGCCCTGCCAAAGAACTCCCAGGCAAACGATGCCTCGGACCGGACTGCGTTTGCGCCGAGCCAGCGCCGCGGCGGCCATCGGAATTTCAAAGGCACCGGGTACCCGGACGACCTCCACGATCGAAGCCCCTGCCGCCTCCAACACCGACCGGGCTGCCTCCAGCATGGGTTCGGTGTACTCAGAGTTGTACCGAGAGCAGACGATGGCAAAACGGCCGTCGGTGCGCAGGGGATCTTTTAGGGTCGGAGCCTTGAGCATGGGAATCTAGACCGTAGCGATTCAAAGCGAGGTACCCGTCAGCAACCGGTAGGCCTCGAGGTACTTTGCCTGCGACTTGGCCACGATCTCGGGCGGTAGAGCCGGTGCCGGAGGGGTCTTGTCCCAGTCGAGGGTCTCGAGATGATCGCGGACAAACTGCTTATCAAAGCTCGGTTGTCCTCGGCCGGGCATATAGTGCTCTGCAGGCCAAAATCGCGAAGAATCTGGGGTAAGCACCTCATCGATGAGGATCAATTGCCCATCGACGAGTCCAAATTCGAACTTGGTGTCGGCAATGAGGATACCGCGGGTTCGGGCATAGTCGCGGGCAAAGCGGTAAAGTCTCAGGCTCAGGTCGCGGGCCTGTTGAGCAATCTCAGGTCCGGTCAGTCGGGCCGCTTCTTCGAAGGAGATATTTTCATCATGCCCGGATTCGGCCTTGGTGGCAGGAGTGAAGATGGGCTCCGGCAGCTCCGACGACTCGACCAATCCAGGTGGCAGTGCAATCCCGCAGACCGATCCGGACTTCTGGTACTCTTTCCAACCCGATCCCGACAGGTAGCCACGAACCACGCACTCGATGGGTAGCGGTTGGGTTTTCCGTACGATCATGCTGCGACCATTCAGAACCGAAGCGAAGGGCTTTAGTCGTTCGGGTAGGGGATCCTTGGCCTTGAGCAATCGGTGGTTGGGGAGCCAGATTTCTGTCTGGTCGAACCAGAAGTGGGAGATTTGCGTGAGGACTTCGCCCTTTCTGGGAATGCCGTTGGGCATAACGCAGTCGAAGGCAGAAATCCGGTCAGTGGCCACGAAGAGGAGGGAATCTCCCAGGTCGAAGACTTCACGTACCTTTCCCGATTTCACCTTGGTGATTCCGGGAAGGTCGAGGGAAAGGATGGGATCCGGCGACACAGCGAAAACGTAGTGCCTGAGCGGGGAAGGCCGAAGCGAAATATGGAGGGAGCCTCCGGCACCTGCAGCGTCGATGGACTGGCCGTCGGGAGCAGGTGTCTCCGCACCGCTCCGCCTCTGGCTTTACTTCCGCGGCCGCCCCACCACGCTCTGGGGATGTCCGTGATCGCCAATGGCGAAGCCGTGCCGACCGAGTTCCCGAGCACGATCGAGCAGTTCCTGGTGCGTCGGGGGTTGCTCCCGCGAAGTGTGGTCGTGGAGCACAATGGAGACGCCGTGGCTCCTTCTGAGTTCGCCGAGCGCGCCCTCAGCCCCGGAGATCGTCTCGAAATCGTTCGGATTGTGGCCGGGGGTTGAAAGATCTCTCCCCATCGGGCGACCCCCGCTCCCAGTGCGTGCTTCCTCAAGCCCGTCAGCGCCGTAACTGCCACTCTGAGTCTCCGTACCGGGCTGACAAAGCTGCTTGCGCTCGCTCGATCGGGAATGGAGATCGGGCGGGTTCGGCTCCCCAACCCTGGATCCAGCCCTCACACAAACTCTGTGGCGTGACAGGAACATTTCGGACAAACGACAGGTGATCGCGACTGTGTCGGTAGCCCGGTTGTGCGGAGGGAAACCGGAGAAATTTTGGGATGAGACTGAGCGGGAAATCGTGCAGCAGGGTTCCGTGGAATAGGAGATGGTTTCGCTTCCGACGCTGGGCGTTGCCCGAACACTTCTGCCCCTCGAGCGCCAGATCCGTGTGACCTTCCACGGTGACCGATTGCTTCAGCAACTCCTGCAAGACCTGTCGGTTCCGTTCCATAATCCACTCGTTGGTGCCGGTGATCGAAGCCAAGGGACCCGACTCGGGGATGCGTAGGATCAGGCCATAGTTCCAGCAACCTGGCCCTTGCAGGACAGCCCCGCCGCCGCTGCAGCGACGCAGCACCGGCACACCGTGGAGAGAGCAAGTCTCCAGGTCCGCCTCAACGGCGGCCTGCTGGCCATATCCCAGAACCACACAGGGAGTTGGAGATTCCCAGAACCAAAGGGCTTCACCGCCCTCTCCGGATTCCGCTCGCTCGAGAAACGCTTCATCCCAGGCCAATGGCTCGGCGGGCGACTTCATTTCGGGTGTCTGGAACCATTCCATGGTGTGGGGTTCAGCAGGCCTCGAACCGAGGGGTTTCTTCAAGCGGGAAGCATCAAGATCGCTCGCGGAGGGGAGGTAGGGAACGCTTTCCCCTTTTCGAATCGGCGGTGTGGCGGTAACACGGCCGTACTGATGACCACTTGGATCAAGGGAATCGCCGCCCTGTCATTGTTCCTGCTCGCCTCGCTGTGCCTCCAGCGGTTTCGTTCCGATTTCTCCGCCGTGGAGGTGAAGCGCGCGGGGCTCGAGGCCACGGAATCTGCCCCGGAGTCGGCCGCTGAGCCCGCACCCGATTCCCTTCTGACCACCACCAACGCTGCAACGGGCATCATTACAACGAACGCCATGAGCAGTGGCGTCGGTGCCGCAAGCACGAACACCACCCCGGGTGGAACGGGCTCCAAAGCCAAGGCCCCAGACAAGAGCCGGAGTTTTCTTTGGATGGGGGGATTTGTTGCGTCGCTCCTGGGTTTAGCTGGTTTGGTGGGTTGGGAGGTTGCGCGGTGGTTCTCACGACGGACCGGCGATGTGCTTTTGTCTGAGAATGCTCCGGGGACCACCGATGCCGAATACGAGGAGGCTGAAGCCGAATGGGCCAATGGGAATCCCCTCGAAGCGATCCGGATGATGCGCGAGTACCTCGACAAGAATCCCTCGGAACAATACGCAGCGATCCGAATCGCAGAGATTTACGAGAAAGACCTCCACAACTACGTGGCCGCCTCGTTGGAGTTGGAAGAAGTCTTGAGCAAACGACTCAGCCGAGAGAAATGGGGTTGGACTGCCATTCATTTAGCCAATTTGTATTCCGGAAAAATGAATCAGCCTGAGAAGGCTGTGGCTTGGCTGGAGCGGATAATCCGCGACTATCCGGACACCGCAGCGGCCAAGAAGGCGAGGGTTCGACTGGGGATTCCTGAAGATCAGGTGGCCCCGGCCGAGCAGACGAAACCGGAGGCTGGATCGGAGTCCGCAGACTCGAACTTGCCCAAGGGATTCACCTCCAAGAAACGCTAAAAGGAGCGGCATTTGCGGAACCAGAGCATGGAGACACCTCGAGTCATCCTGCATCTGGACATGGACGCCTTCTTCGCCGCGGTGGAGCAGCGCGACCGTCCCGATCTGAAGGGCCTTCCTGTCATCGTCGGCGGTTCACCGTCGTCGCGAGGGGTGGTCTGCGCGGCGAGCTATGAAGCCCGGCGATTTGGAGTTCGCTCGGCGATGCCCAGTCGCACGGCTGGTCGACTCTGCCCTCAAGGTGTTTTTCTCACCCCCCGCATGGATCGCTACCGGGAGGAGTCGCGAGCGATCTTTGGCTTAGTCGGAGCCAGTGGCGTGGAGGTGGAGCAGGTGTCTGTGGACGAGGCGTACCTCGATGCTTCAGGCCTGAACCCCGCTTCGGATCCCGAGGAGGCGTTAGTGTCGGCCGTTCGGTGGGCCCGCGAACTCAAAGCCCTCATCCGCTCCGAGCGCCAACTGACGGCCAGCATCGGCATCGCCTCAAACAAACTCATGGCCAAGGTGGCCAGCGACTGGGGCAAGCCGGACGGATTGCTGCTCATTCCCAATCGGGATCGGGCGGCCTTCCTGCGTCCACTGCCGGCGCGAACATTGCATGGGGTGGGACGGGTGACTGAGGAGGTTCTGCAGAAAGCGGGTGTCCGCACCGTGGGAGACATCCAGGACTATCCGGGTGATTTGAAGGCGCTCGTGGGCGCTTGGGGACCAATTCTCAAATCGTTCTCGATGGGAATCGATGAGCGGCCGCTGTCCCAGGATGACACCATCAAGAGCATCAGTAGTGAGAATACCTTTTCCAAAGACACCGCCGATCGCCCGGTGTTGCGGAGTGTCTTGAGAGAGCAGGCCGATGAACTGTCTGCCAAATTGCAGCGCCACGGGATCTCCGCTCAGACGGTGCAGGTAAAGGTGCGCTACAGTGATTTCTCCACTCTGACCCGGCAATTCTCCGTCGACGAACCGGTGGCCGCAGCCCGGGATTTATATCGTTTGGCCTGCTGGCTGTTGGCGCGCCATCAGCTGGTGCACCGACCCCTGCGCTTGCTAGGTCTCGGGGTGAGTGGACTGGTCGAAAACCGCGGGGGACAAATGGTTTTTGACTGGAAGCCAGACACACATCGCTTGAACCCGACAGGGTCCACCCGTTAGACAGGCTCCGATGCCGTTGATCCCCGCTCTCTTTCGATGGGCACCGGTGTGTCTCGTTTTAATCCTTCTGGGTGGCGGGTGCTCCACTCCGTTTTCTGCGGTGTCGGTCAATCCACTTCGCTTGGTTCCGACCCCGGAATGGGACCCGGGGGAAATTAGTCGGACCAGTCAGTCGATTTTGGATGCTCGCGGTTGGGGAGTTGCTTGGCAGTCTCGACCGTCGGCCGCCGTGGCCGTGTTGGAATCCGAAATCGGGGATCCTTGGGTTCGACGCGCTGTGGTGGAAATAGCCTTGGCCGCGGCCATCGACCGGCAACGCCATGGAGATCGCCGCCAAGAATGCGACGAACTTTACCTGTGCGCAGCCGAGCATTCGGCAGACTTGAAGGGGGATCGCAGCAATGCCTTCGGAGCGTTTGCCGAACGGGCTAGCCGCTATGCAGTATCGAGACTGGTCGATCGACATGGACAGGCTTTGTGGGATTTCCGCGAGGCGGTTCCTCCATTTCTAGTCGGTCCGCGTCGGCGGTATCAGTTGTTCCGTGAAACCTCGACGCGTCCCGAAGCCATCCCGGGGCATTGGCGCCGTGTCGTCCCGGTGGATCGGTTTCGTGTGTTGGACGGTCCACCGATTTTACCCATCTCCGGTCTCGGGGCCGCGTGCGTCGGAAAAGTCGAGACCCGTCGAGCGCGCCCAAGGTCTGGTGATGAATTGCAACTCACCGACGGGACTTGGCTACCACTCACTGTCACCGTTGAGTTTGGACCCGAGGCCCCGCTGAGGCGCGTCTCCTTCCGGGTTCACGATCGAAAACGGACTGAAGTTGTGGATGCAGGAGGCGGCTCGCGGAGTTTAGCTGGAGATTTAGTGACACCTTTCGCAGTTCGTACGCGCGAATTGGAACAACAGAATTTCCTGAGTCTGGGGCTGTTGGGGTTTCTGCAAGGCGACCGTTTTTCGGAGGAGACGGGGCTGTATCCGCTGGAAACACCGAGCGCGGACAAGATTCCGGTGGTCTTCGTTCATGGTCTCATGAGTGAGCCGAATACTTGGCGATTCCTGCACGCCGCCTTATTGGCTGATCCGGAGATTCGCCAAAAATACCAATTCTGGGCCTTCCAATATCCTAGCAGCACACCTGTGCAATGGTCGTCGACGCGCTTACGGCAGAGCTTGGCATTGTGGCACGAACGCATGGACCCGGAAGGGACTCACACTAATTTGAACCGGATGGTTCTCGTCGGCCATAGCATGGGCGGTCTGCTTTCTCGGATGCAAATTGTCCGCGGCGGCGGAAGTTTGTACCGGCACTATTTCACCCGGCCCATCGATGAGTTGCGAGTGGGAGAGGCCCGCCGCCAGATGTTGCGGGATATGTTTTTCTTTGAGCCGAACCCGCGAGTGAGTCGGGTGATTTTCATTTGTGTTCCGCATCGCGGGAGTCCGATGGCGACGGACTGGCCGGGGAGGGCGGCCCGGTACTTTGCGCGGCTCCCGATTACCGCCCTGGAGTTGACGGCCGACCTCGTTACGTTCAATCGGGATGCTCTTACGGCTCGCGGGCGCATTAGCCCGGGCAGCAGCATCGATTCATTGCGTCCCGACAGTGATGTCATTCGAATGCTCGAAGAGTTGCCCATGGAGCCGAGGGTCCAGGTGGCCAGCATCATCGGATGCCAGGATGGATGCAGCGATCCTGCTCATTCCACCGACGGGGTAGTGCCTTATTGGAGCAGTCACTTGGAGGGAGTTCCGGAAACGATGATCCCCTCGGATCATAGCGGGCAAAATCATCCGCAATGCGCTGAACAAGTGCGCAAGCTCCTTCTCGATCACTTGCAGTTCCCAAGAGTCGCCCCGTGATTAATTTTAACCGCTTCCCATCATCTGGGTCGGTGCGTAGTTTTCCCCGTCCTTTTTCCAAACCAACATGAGCAAGCAGTTCTTCCCCAAGATCGGCCGGATCGCCTACGAAGGTCCGGATTCCAAGAATCCTCTGGCCTTCAAGCACTTCAACGCGGATGAGGTGGTCGAGGGCAAGACGATGCGCGACCACATGCGCTTCGCCGCGGTCTATTGGCACACCATGCGGGGAACCGGTGGTGATATGTTCGGCTGGGGAACCGCCGATCGTTCCTGGAATACCGGCGAGTGCTCCACTAAGGACGCCATTGCCCGGGCTCGTGCATTCTTCGAGTTCGCCTCCAAGCTGGGTGTTTCCTACTACGCCTGGCACGACCGCGACCTCGGCTCCCACGGCAAGAACCTCAAGGAGGCCAATGCGCAGTTCGATGCGGTCGGCAACGAATTGAAGAAGCTCCAGAAAGACACCGGCATCGGTCTGCTCTGGGGTACGGCTCAGAACTTCGTCCACCCGCGCTACATGCATGGAGCAGCCACCAGCTGCAACGCGGATGCTTTTTGCTTCGCCGCAGCGCAGGTGAAAAAAGCCATGGAGTGGACCCACGAGCTGGGCGGTCAGGGCTACGTATTCTGGGGCGGACGCGAAGGGTACTCGTCGCTGTTGAACACAGACATGAAGCGCGAATTGGACCACTTGGGGCAGTTCATGCACATGGCCGTCGACTACAAGAAGAAGATTGGATTTAAGAGCCCGTTCTATATTGAGCCCAAGCCCAAAGAGCCGACGCGCCATCAGTATGACAGCGACGCGGCCTCCTGCCTGAACTTCCTGCGGGAATACGGCCTGCTCGAGCACTTCAAGCTCAACATCGAGGTCAACCACGCGTGGCTGGCCGGCAAGACCATGGAACATGAACTCGAAGTCGCCGGAGCCGCCGGAGCGCTCGGGTCCATCGATGCCAACATGGGCGATTACTTTTTGGGCTGGGACACGGATCAATTCCCCACCGACATTTACCTGACGGCCAAGACCATGCTCACCGTGCTCAAGTACGGCGGCCTCACGACCGGTGGCGTGAACTTCGATGCCAAGGTTCGCCGCGAGAGCTTCCAGGCCGATGACTTGTTCATCGCTCATATCGCGGGCATGGACACCTTCGCCCGCGGTCTGAAGATCGCCGCCGCCATCCGCAAGGACGGCCGCATCGATGCCTTCGTCAAGAATCGCTACCGCACCTGGGATTCGGGCATCGGCGCCAAGATCGCGGCCGGCAAGGCCTCCTTCACGGACTGCGAGAAGCATGCGCTGGCCTTGGGCAACGTTTCCGGGCTCGAGTCCGGTCGTCAGGAGCTCCTGGAAGCCATGTTCAACGAATTCATCCGCTGATCGCGGGGCTACCCGTTGGGGTGGCTGCAGAAGGGCCGGAGTCTCGTACCCACGAAAACTCCGGCCTTTTCTTTCTCCACGACTCCGCCCGCACCGGAGTTTTCCCTGGATGGGGTATCGACCTCGGGCGCGAGATCCTGCCACTATTTTCCTACAACCTGCCAATTCTCCCATGACCTCCGACTGCACCGTCTTTGGTACGCTGCCTGATGGCCGCGAAGCCCACCTTTTTGTATTTCGCAACCCCAACGGCACGACGCTGAAATTCACCAACTACGGGCTGTTGGTGACCGAACTGCATACCCGAGACCGTGATGGAAAGCTCGGGAATGTGGTGTTGGGCTTCGATACTCTGGCTCGGTATCTCCAGGGGCATCCGTTCTTCGGGTGCATCGCTGGACGGTTTGCCAACCGCATCTCCCAGGGCCGCTTCTCGCTCGACGGCAAGGACTACGTCTTGGCCACCAACAACGGGGCGAACCATTTGCATGGTGGCTTGGTGGGATTCGACAAGAAGCTCTGGACGGCAGGCCCCATCCAGACCACTCCGGATGCGATCTCCGTAGATCTCACTTATACCAGTCCCGATGGTGAAGAAGGCTATCCCGGAGCCCTGACGGTCACGGTGACCTACACCCTGACCCGTGATGACGTGTGGCGCATCGACTATCGGGCCACCACCGATGCTCCGACCATCCTCAACCTCACAAACCACAGTTTCTTCAATCTAGCCGGATTTGGCGATGTGCTGTCTCACGAATTAGAAGTCGCCGCGGACCAAGCCACCGAAGTGGATAGTGGTCTGATTCCCACCGGGAAGCTGTTGCCCGTCCTCGGTACGGCCCTGGACTTCACTCAGCCCACCGCCATCGGCGCCCGCGGGATGAATACCGGTCTGACGCCGCCCGGCTACGATCATAATTTTGTCCTCCGCCATGGAGGCAAGAGTTTCGGCCTCGCGGCTCGCGCGTTCGAACGCAGTCAGGGTCGCATGATGGAATGCCATACCAGCCAACCGGGTGTCCAGTTATGGACCTTTAACCGGACGCCCGAGGCATTGGTTTGCACTGGCGGCGTGCCGGTGCCCAAGCATGGTGGGTTTTGCCTGGAGACGCAGAACTTCCCAGATGCCATCCACCATCCAGAGTTCCCGTCCTGTGTCTTGCGTCCGGGCGAGGTGTTCACCAGTCGCACTGAGTACCGCTTTGGGACCTGCTAAGTCGTGGTGGCCCAGGCGTCTTGGAATCAGCCCGGAGGCCAGTTCATTGGACGCTTACCGAGCAGGTGGCAATGCAGGTGAGGGACACTTTCCCCACCGTCGAGGCCATGGTTGATCACCAGCCGGTATCCGCTGGATTCTAGTCCCAAGCTGCGGGCCACATCCGCCGCCTTCAGCAGCAAGTGTCCCAATAGGGCTTGGTCATGGACCAAAGCTTCTCCGATTCGAGGGATCGCTTTTTTGGGGATTACCAGCACATGCACCGGCGCCTGCGGTTGGATATCGTGGAAGGCTAAAACCTGATCGTCCTCATAGACGATCTTGGCCGGGATTTGGCGGGCGATAATACGTTCAAACAGCGTCATAGGCTCAGGCAAAAAAGGATTCGGTTGCCACCGGACGGTGCAGAAGCACTTGGGGCTCGGGGCACTTTACGAACGCAGGGTCGTCAGCGATGGGGCTCAAGGCAATGCAGGGCTTTCCCAGAATGACATTTGACCCGGCGACCAATGACTTCCTAGCTTGTTGAGAGTTCAAGAACTCTCATCTATGAGCACTACCTACGTTCCCCTCATCAGCTCCGGCGTTGCCGGTCCGCTGGGTGTCCTCCACTTGCCCCGCCTGTGGCTCAAAGCCTCGCTGGAGGCCCGCAACAAGAACGCCCCGGGTTATCCGGCCCTTTCCAATGGGTACGACTCCATGGTTCTCAGTGCCCTAGGCCTGGACACCGAGGCTGTCCGGAAATTCATCGCGGAGCTGCATCCGACCTATCCTCAGTTCGAGGCCTGGATTCAGAAGCAGCCCGGCGTGAACCTGACGGTGGGTAACATTCACCAACTGAATGTCTCCATCGCCGGATATATCCACACCCCGGACGTGCGCACGTCGATCCTGTCGGCCAACAGAATCCCCGACAATGGGACCGTCAAGCCCGACGCCATTAGCCTCAACGACCTCGATGACTGGTTGGAGTTCCACCAGGCCGT
>JAPLUH010000411.1 GCA_026397675.1 Verrucomicrobiota bacterium | reverse complement strand
TGGCCAAGGAGTTGGGGCCGGTGATGATGTCCATCTTGATTGCCGGACGCATCGGTTCAGCCATGGCGGCCGAGTTGGGATCCATGAGGGTTTATCAGGAGATCGATGCCTTGCGTACCCTGAACATCGACCCGGTCGAATACCTCGTGCTGCCCCGGGTTGTTGCCATATCTCTCGCCTTGCCCTGCCTGCTGGTGTTTTCGCTGCTCATTGGTTCAGCGGGCGGAGCTTTCGTGGCGGCCCTCAACCCGGAAGTGGCTGTGTCGGCCACGGCCTTCTTCAACAGTCTCAAGGCGACGTTGGAACCGCGGGACATCATCCACGGACTGATCAAGACCTTTATCTTCGCCATCACGGTGGGTGTGGTCTGCTGCAATCAGGGCCTCGATACCATGGGCGGTCCTCGCGGAATCGGGCGCAGCGTCACTAAGGCGGTTGTGAACTCAATCGTGTTTATTCTGGTGCTCGACTATGTCATCACTCGGATGCTCTTGCCGTTCATCATCATCATCATTATCGTCATCACCATCATCATCATCATCATCATCGTCATCATCATCGTCATCTTATCGGTCTTGAGACGGCCGACTCCGGCGAGATTCATCTCAACGAGACGCGCATCGAAGACGAAGGCATCCGTGATCGGTTCCGTTTGGCGATGGTGTTCCAGAGCGGAGGTTTGCTCAACTCGCTCACGGTGGGTGAAAATGTCGGCCTTTATCTGTCGGAACATCGACTGAAACCCGCGGTAGAGATTGAACGAATCGTCCAAGAGAAACTGGCGTTGGTGCACCTGGGGCCGAAGGATTCCCTGAAGTATCCGTCGGAACTTTCGGGCGGTATGAAGAAACGGGTAGCCATTGCTCGGGCATTGGTCATGGAACCGCAGGTTGTTCTCTACGATGAGCCAACCAGTGAATTGGATCCGCTCGTCGCAGTGACGGTCGGACGGGAAATGGTGCGAGCCAATGCCGTGACCCGAGCCACTACGCTGGTGGTGACCCATGATCGAGACCTCGCTTTCGGCATCGCCAACCGTATCGCCTTCCTCAGCGAAGGGCGGATCGTGGCCGTGGGCACGCCGGAAGTAATCCGTGCTTCGCAGGATCCGTTGCTCTGTCGTTTTCTTTCCGCTGATTTTACTCGGGATTGAACGGTTGGTCCGATTTTCCGGCCTCACTCGTCTCACGGAGTGAGTCACCACTGGCTCCGGTTCGAACAGGTGGATAGCATGGGTCCATGCGAGGATTTTTCTCTTGGATCAGTCCATGGCTGTTGGGGGGTATCGCCGCACTGGCGTTGCAGGCCGAAGAGGCTCGGTTGTTGCGGTTTCCCTCCCTGAACGGAAATCGGGTGGTGTTCACCTATGCTGGTGATTTGTACACCGTCTCGGTTCAAGGAGGCGTCGCGCGGCGCCTGACCTCCGACCCGAAGGGGTTTGAGATGTTCGCCCGCTTCTCACCCGACGGCAAAACGCTGGCCTTCACCGGTCAATATGACGGCAACACCGAGGTTTATGTGATGCCTTCCGAGGGGGGCGAGCCCCGAAGGCTTACCCATACCGCGACCTTGGAACGGGACGATGTTTCGGACCGGATGGGGCCTAACAACATTGTCATGGCCTGGAAGGACAATGAGACGGTGGTGTACCGTTCGCGCCGGAACCATTGGAACCCGTTCAAAGGTGAACTCACCTTGGCCCGCCTCTCGGGCGGCGTTCCGGAGACGTTGCCGGTGCCCCGTGGCGGTTGGTGCAGTTTCTCGCCGGATGGCCGGCAGATGGCCTACAACCGGGTCTTTCGCGAGTTTCGCACCTGGAAACGCTACCGCGGCGGCCAGGCCGATGAAATTTGGTTGCACGATTTTGGGACGGGTCAGACCACCCGGCTGACCACCGATCCCGCTCAAGACATCTTCCCCATGTGGCACGGAGATCAGATGTACTTCGTCTCGGAACGCGAGGAGTCCCATCAGGCCAACCTCTATGTGATGGACATGAAAACCCGGAAGCCCCGCCGACTGACCGAGTTCACGGAATTCGCCGTCAAGTTCCCCTCGATGGGTGACACAGGAATTGTTTTCGAGAATGGCGGGTATTTGTACCGTTTGGATTTTCAGACAGAGAAAGCGGTGCGGATTCCGGTGGAAATCCATGAAGACATGGCGATTGGCCGCGGTGGTTTGCGTGATGTCAGCAAGGAGATCACTACTTATGAAATTGCCCCGGACGGTGCTCGTGGGCTGATCGGTGCGCGAGGGGACGTGTTCACGGTACCGGCCAAGAACGGGGCCACCCGCAACTTGACGCAATCGCCTGGGGTGCATGAGCGCAATGCGGTGTGGTCTCCAGACGGCAAATGGATCGCCTATGTCAGTGACCAAAGTGGCGGGGATGAGGTTTGGATCCGCCCGCAAGAGGGATCGGGTGAACCGCGGGCGCTGACCTCTGGGGCCGACACCTACAAGTACGAGATCGCCTGGTCTCCGGATTCCAAACGCATCGCCTGGACCGACAAGCTCAACCGCCTTCAATTCGTGGAGGTGGAGTCGAAGCAAGTGACTCCGGTGGCTCAATCCGACGCCTTCGAAATCCGCGACTTCGTCTGGTCGCCGGACAGCCAGTGGTTGGCCTACACGCAGCCGGAGGTGCGCCGATTCGCGAACATCTACCTCTACGGGCTGGCGCAGAAAAATCAGGTCCAAGTCACCGATGGGTGGTTTGATGTGGGTTCGCCGGAATTCAGCAGTGACGGCAAGTACCTCTTCTTCGTTTCAGAGCGCTCCTTCAATCCTACCTACGGTCAGACGGAGTGGAATCACACTTACAGCGACATGGAGCGGATCTACCTGGTCACATTAGCCGCTGCCACGAAGTCACCCATGGCGCCGAAGTCCGACGAGGTGAAACCGCGCGACGACAAGGCGGCGATCAGTGGCGCTGAGGCCAAAGCGGTATCGGACAAAGATAAGGACAAGGACGGTGATGGTGCCAAGGCCGCCAAGCCTTCCAAGGTGGTGGTGAGCGTGGACGTCGAGGGGTTGACCCAGCGCATCACCGTGCTGCCGCCTCCAGCCTCGAATTATGGATCGCTGACCTCGGTGGGCGACACGCTGTTTTATCTCAAGAAGGGCAAGCTCCACCTCTTCGACCTCGAGAAGGAAAAGGAAACGGAGTTGGGTGAGGCGGCCGGCTTCCGGGTCTCGGCCGATCGCAAGAAGATGCTGGTCAAGGTGGGCTCGGAACTGGCGATTTTGGATCTTCCTTCTGCTAAGCTCGACCTCGCCGACCGCAAGCTGAGTTTGACCGATCTGAAGGTGCGTCTGGATCGCCGTGCGGAATGGAACCAGATTTACAACGAGTGCTGGCGCCAGATGCGGGATTTCCTCTTCGATCCGAAGCTGCACGGCGTGGACTGGGCGGGCATGCGCCGCCGTTATGAGCCCTTGCTGGCACATGTGCAGCATCGGGCCGACCTCACCTTCATTATCGGGGAGATGATCGGCGAGTTGAACATCGGACACGCCTATGTGGGCGGCGGCGATTTGCCCAAGCCGGAGCGAATTTCCCTGGGCCTACTCGGGGCGGTCATCCGGCCCGATGCCAGTGGATATTTCCGCATCGAGCGCATTCTTCGAGGACAGAATTGGGACCCGAAGTACCGCAGTCCGTTGACTGAAATTGGGGTCGCGATCCGGCCGGGCGACTACATCGTGGCCGTCCAAGGTAAGACCACCCGGGGCATGACCGACCTCTACTCGGCACTGGTGGGTACAGCCGGCAAGCCGGTGGTTCTGCGGGTCAATCGCGAACCCCAAGAAGACGGAGCCCGCGACCAGACGGTCATTCCTACGGCCGACGAGCAGCCGCTGTATTATCTCGAATGGGTCTTGAGCAACATCGAGAAGGTGGACAAGGCCAGCGGGGGCAAGATTGGCTATGTGCATATTCCGGACATGGGGGTTCCGGGACTCAATGAGTTCACTAAGTTCTACTACCCACAGCTCCACAAAGATGCGCTGGTGGTCGATTGCCGGGGCAATGGCGGCGGGAATGTCTCGCCGATGATCATTGAGCGCCTGCGGCGTGAACCGGCGATGTGGACGGTCGCGCGCAACGGTGCGGTGAACGTGGATCCGAGCGGTCAGGTGTTGGGGCCCAAGGTGCTGCTCATCGACCAGCACAGCGCTAGCGATGGCGACATTGTCGGCTACCGCTTCCGCAAGCATCGCCTGGGGCCGATCATCGGTCAGCGCTCCTGGGGCGGGGTGGTGGGGATCCGCGGGAGCCTACCGCTGCTGGATGGAGGCATTCTGAACCGGCCCGAGTTCAGTCGCTTCGACCTCGAGGCCAAGGAATGGATTATGGAAGGCACCGGAGTGGAGCCGGATATCGAAGTGGACAATGATCCCACCCGCGAGTTTTCGGGTATTGACGACCAACTCAACCGCGCCATCGACGAGCTGAAGAAGGCGATGGCAGCCAAGCCGGTGAAGATCCCGCAACCGCCCGCCTATCCTAATAAATCGAAGTGAGGGGCGGGATCTCCGGGGGGGCGCCAAAATGGCTTTGCCCCCAGTCCGAATCGGAGGCTTGTTTTCTGCGGCGGGCGGGGCAGTGGCCAATGGCCCACGGAGTCCGCGTGCCGGGAGGCCTCAGCTTCTGCCTTCCGGCGCGGTGATTCGGGATTCGATGGGTTTCTCAGCGGGAGACTGAATGGGGCCCCGCAGTCGATCACTTCGGGGTCGAGGCCGCCTTGTGGAGGATCCGGGAAGGGCGGTGTTCCGGGAAATCGTGGGCATAGCGGTCTCGTAGTGCCTGAGGATCGGCCTTCATCAGGTAGATGCGGCCACGGATTTGTTTGGTTTCACCGGGTTGCAGGCCTCCGAGACGTAAATCCGAGTGCAGGCAGCGAATGACCCCTTGGAAGAGTTCCTGATAAGGCTCCCAGGCCGTGGCGAAGATCCATTGGCCGTCGACGCTGAAGGCCCCGATCAGTCCGTCATCAGGCACCACCGGGCTTAAGGGCCGAGGGTTCACGTCCGTGCGGGGCACATGGAGGGGACACCAGGTTTGCCCAGGAACATACCGCGCGGCTTTGACCCACGGCTGGATTTCGGGGAAACGCGTGACCCGGTTGCTCAAGATCAGGAAACACTGAGGCAGGTAGTCGTCGAGATTCGTGCTGGAGGCCGGAAAGCCGGTGAAATTCCCTAACCGCACGCAGGCTTGCGCCCAGTGGGCCTCGGAGCGTTTCGGACCGGGGTTGTGGGCTATCAGGCGGAAGTCCACATCATCGCTCCCCGCGCGGATGGTGTGATCGACAACCACCCCGTCTGCCAAAGTGTCTCGGAGTTTCAGAGTTTTTCGATCGGCGCTCAGGCTAATTAATTCGGCCCGGTGCGGGATGACCGTGTGCTTCACCCAATCCGCCTCGGTGGATCCGGCCCGGCAATAGGCCTCCAGGTAGTTCACCTCGATGGATTTGCCCGGCAAGTGATCGCCCTCGATGTACAGCCAATGCGGCGCCTTGAATCGCAGCGTCAGCGAGTCGGCCCGGCCCAAGGACATCAGCACGAACAGGACGACTGAGACGCGTAGCCACCTCAAAGGGTACAGTTGGTTCGGCTGCTGGGGCCACTGAAAGGGGGACATCCCTGAGAGAGTCCACACCCATCGGCACAAGGCAAGTGGCGCAATGGGGCACCCAGTGGGGTTCCGCCAAAAAACCAAGGGACAGGACTCCTCGCTATCTTCCGCGTCTTTTAACCGGCAGTTTTCATTGGTTTTTACTCCGTCACAGACAGTTGGTTTCTGCCCCTCCCCGGATTTCGCCCAATGACTTCCGAGATAGGGACCGATCTCCCCGCGGTCCGTGTCTGCGGGCGTGGTGCTTTCGGAGAAATCGCCTTACCTTGGAGGTGCTTGATTGAGGTTGGGTTTTCTGGCTGCCCCGGCAGCCTTCCAGTCGTAGATGCCTTGACGACCCAGCATCCTCTCGCAGGCCATGTT
>JAPLUH010000326.1 GCA_026397675.1 Verrucomicrobiota bacterium | reverse complement strand
CGAATCGAATCGGCCAACTCAGCCAGGGATTCTTGCGGAAATTCTTTGCGAGGCTGCAGTGCTGAAGGACGAATCCGGTCGCGGGAAATCTTGCGAACGAGCGAACCCGGAGGCGGTGGAGCGGGTGCGGGTGCAGGCAGCGGAACCGGGCTTGGAGCCTGTGCAGCACCCCCAGCCGGGGCGCCCGGCGCTGACGGCGCGGCGAAGGGGGATTTGATCCCTCCACCCATCAGCGCTCCCAATCCGCGTCCCAAGGCCGGTTTCGACATGACCCACACTCTAGGGACCGACCGATCCGGGTGGCAAAAAGGATTTCGACCCACTCCGTTGAAATCCCGCCCCCGTCTGAGCAGCTCTCAGGGACGAATGGCCTGGAAGATCGTCCGAGCCATCAGGGTCGCCCCGGCAGCGTTGGGATGGATCTTATCGGGGAACATCTCAGGGTAGCCGGTCAGGGCGTCGTTGAGATCGATGACGGGCACCTTCTTGTCGGTGGTCACTTCCATGAGAGCCGGAATCACCCCGTCGTCGAGGATATGGCCAGTGATGCCCCAGGTGTCGGAATACACGGGGACCGGCAGGCACGCCCAGACCTGGGGCTTGGACTTGAGGCTGCGAAATTGATCGATCAACCAGCGGGTTTCTTGCTCAAAAAAGGCCTGATTCTTCCAGTTCTGCGGCTTCGTGTCGTTGGTTCCCAGTTTGACGATGACCATGTCCGGCTGCCAAACAAGGGCCGCCTTGAACTCGTCGGTATTGGCGTAGGGGAGATCCCCGACCCGGCTCATCGTGGCGCCGCTGCGCCCAAAATTCCGCACCTCGAATCGGCTGCCCAAGAGATCGCCCAATTGCTTGGGATAGTTGTTCTTCTCGCGGTCTTCGACGCCCGCGCCATACGTGATGCTATCGCCCACACAGGCCACCTTGATGATGCGCCAACCGCCCTTCCGGTCTTCGAAATCCTCAATCTTGATGAGCTCCGGCCGGAGCTTGCGACGGCAGCCCCAGGAAATCGCACCAGCGGCCAGCGGCAACAAGGTCAGGAAATTGCGACGTTTCATCCGGCCTGATGAAAGCGGGGACCAACCCTGTGCGGCAAGCGGGCTGTTGGAACTTTTGTCTAAAACTCCGCCCACTGCCGGTGGCAGACACTTTATAGCGGCAGATTCTTTTTGTACCTCGGTCTGCAAAAACCGCCCGGGAATTTAGTGACTCGTGGTATTCCCGGGCACCCGATTCTTAAGCACCGCCTCGGTTTGTTCGATGCGGAACTGCTCATAGGCGCTCCGGAACTGCGGGTGTTTGTTTCCCAAGATGGCCGTCGCCAGGAGGGCCGCATTGATGGCGCCCGCCTTGCCAATGGCCATGGTACCGACCGGTACGCCCCCAGGCATTTGGACGATGCTCAGAAGCGAGTCCATGCCGTTGAGCGCCTTGGACTGCACCGGCACGCCCAAGACCGGCAGCGCCGTCTTGCTTGCGCACATGCCCGGCAAGTGGGCCGCGCCCCCAGCTCCCGCGATAATTACCTCAAGGCCCCGACCCGCAGCCGACGCCGCATATTCAAAGAGGAGGTCCGGAGTCCGATGAGCGCTGACCACCGAGGTCTCAAATGGCACACCCAGGGCCGCCAGCTGGCGAGCCGCAGACTCCATCGTCTCCCAATCGGACTGGGAACCCATGATGATGCCGACCAGCGGAGAACTCATAAAGACCGAGAGTGACCTCCCCTCGAAGAGATGTTCAAGCCTCGGGGCGGATCTCAAAGGCAGAGAATTGAGCGGTCTGTCTTGAGGAGACCGTCCTGAGTTCCAGTAGCCGTTGGGAGCCGTTTCTGAAAGACGCCGCTTCTGGTTACCATTTGCTCTGGTCCGTCGAGAACCGGAAGCGGGTCTGAGACTGGCACCCCTTCCCCGGGCGAACCACGGTCGAAGGGAAATTCGGATGGTTCGGTGAGTCCGGGTAATGCTGGGTCTCGAAGCAGAAAGCCCCGTACCGCGGTTGGTGTACGCCGTCGAAATGGTTGGCCGTGTACAGTTGGATGCCGGGCTCCGTGGTATGGCAGGTCATCCTGCGGCCAGAATTCGGCTCGAGGATTTGCGCCGCCAACTGCAACCCGCCACCCCGTCGGTCGACGATGAAATTGTGGTCGTAGCCCTTAGGGCCCCGGACGTCGCGAATCCGCTCGCCAATGCGGTGGAAACCGCGGAAGTCGAGGGGCGTGCCTGCCACGGAAGCAATTTCGCCCGTGGGAATGAGCGCGGCATCCGACGGGGTGTAGTGTTGGGCGTGGATTTGAAGTTCGTGTCCCAGAACATCCCCATTGCCCGCGCCCGCCAGGTTGAAATAGGCGTGGTTCGTCAGGTTCACCACGGTGGCCCGGTCTGTCTTCGCCCGGTAAGTGATGAGCAACTCATTCTGGTCATTCCACGCGTACGTCACGGTGACGTCCAAATTACCGGGGTAGCCTTCCTCACCATCGACGCTCCGGTAGCGGAACTCGGCGATGGCGGTCGATCCTTCTACCGTGGTGTGGGACTGCCAGAGCTTCGAGGCGAACCCTTCCCGGCCGCCGTGGATATGATTACCCCCCTCGTTGGCGGTGATGCGCACCTCCTGACCCTCCAGCGTGAACCGCGCACCGTGGATCCGATTGGCGTAGCGGCCGATGACCGACGCGGCGGGCAGCCCCCGCTGGTAGGCGTCCATCGAGTCGCCACCGAAGACGACGTTGGCCGGCTGGCCGGTCCGATCCGGCACCCGGATAAACGTGATTGTGGCCCCGTACTCCGAGACACCCACCGTGGCACCCGAGGCGTTTTTCAGGGTGTGCAGGCGGACGGGGCGACCATCGGGCATCCGGCCGAAGTCGGTGCCGACCACCGAGGCAGCCGTCGGTCGGCCCGAAGTAGCACAGCCTCCCAGCCAGCCACCCGCGACTGGAAGGACGACGGCGGCAGCCAAGTGTCGGAGAGCTTCGCGACGCGACAGAGAAGGAGCATTCATGGGAATCGGTGGCCGTGACTACAGCCACCGATCGGTCCAGAGATCAAGCCTGCGGGAGTTGGGCGAGCACGACGGCGAAGCGGCGCTGGACACGCTCGCGACCCAAGACCTCCAGAAGATGGTACAAGCTCGGGCCCACCAGTTTTCCGGTGCAGGCCGCACGGACCGGTTGAACCAAGGCGCCTACCTTGATCCCCAGTTCGGTCGCTAACGCCTTGAGGGTCGTCTCGAGGGCCATCGCCTGAAAGCCATCGAGGGTCTTGAAGGCCTCACTCAGCTTTTCCAGAGGCAGGCGGGCTGCGGAGGTCAGGGCCTTGGACCGGGTTTCGGGCTCGACCGGTACCGCGTCGTCGGGGGCGAAGTAGAAATCCACGAAGGCGGGCAAGTCTTTGAAGAGCTTCCCTTTCTCACGGGCGGTCTCGAGGGCTGCGGCGACGTACCCGGGCGGGAAGGCGGCCGTGGGTATGCCGGCGCGGGCCAAGGCGGCGACGCCCCGTTCCACGAACCGGGCGGGCTCCATGATGCGCGTGTGCTCGAAGTGCAAGGCTTCGAGCTTCTTGACGTCGAACTTGGCCGGGCTGCGGTTCACGCGGTCGAGCCCGAAGCGGGTGACCAACTCGGGTACCGGCAGGAACTCCTTCCCATCGGCCGGAGACCAACCGAGCAATGCGAGGTAGTTCAGCACAGCCTCCGGCGTGTAGCCGTCGTCTTGATAGTTGTTCACGTGGGCGCCGTGGTCGCGCTTGGACATCTTGGAACCATCTGGGTTCAGGATGAGCGGGATGTGCGCGTAGTTCGGGGGCTCGACTCCGAAGGCTTTGAATAGGGCAATGTGCTTGGCGGTGTTAGCCAAATGGTCCTCACCCCGGATGACATGGGTGATGGCCATTTCGAGGTCGTCTATCACGTTGACCAAGTGGAAGACGGGGTTGCCGTCGC
>JAPLUH010000120.1 GCA_026397675.1 Verrucomicrobiota bacterium | reverse complement strand
CCCAGAGAACCCGGGCGGGCACCGAGCAACTCCACGATCTCGTCGGCAGTTGCCTGACGCACTTGGACCGCACCCGTCTTGGCCATGAGCTTGGCCTCATTGAGCGAGTCGTCGCCCCGGATAAGCACCAGGATGGGCTTCGAATCGGCAACGAACACCAGGGTCTTGACCTGGTGCCGGGCCGAAACTCCGTAAGGGGAAGCCGAGAGGGCATCAATGGTGACCACGCCCGGGGTGGCGAACTTCTCGGGCGCCGTTCCGGTGGATTCTGAAGGCGTCGCTTCAGCGGGCCCACGGCTGACGGCCTTCTCGATGTTGGCCGCATACTTGCCGGACTCACAATAGACCACGTCATTCTCACCGGTCTCGGCCGGCACCATGAACTCGTGGGAATAGTTGCCTCCGATGACACCGGTATCGGCTTCGACGGGGAAGGCTTGCAACCCGCACCGGGCGAAGATGCGGGTGTAGGCGTCGTACATCTTGTGGTAGCTCGTCATCGCCCCAGCATCGGTGGCGTCGAAGGAATAGGCGTCCTTCATCAAGAACTCCTTAGCGCGCATCAGACCAAAGCGCGGGCGGATCTCGTCCCGGAACTTGGTTTGGATTTGGTAGAAATTCTTCGGAAGCTGCCGGTAGGAGTTCAGCTCGTTGGCTGCGAGCGAGGTGATGACCTCTTCGTGAGTGGGCCCGAGGACCCACTCCTTGCGGGCCGAATCCCGCACCTTGAACAACACCCCGGAGGCCGTCTCATAGCGCCCCGACTGCTGCCAAATGTCGATGGGTTGCAAGGCCGGCATGAGCACCTCGATACCTCCGGCCCGGTTCATCTCCTCGCGAATGATTTGCTCGATCTTGCGCAACACCTTCAGGCCCAGCGGCAGGAACGTGTACAAACCACCCGTCAGCTTTCGAACCAACCCTGCACGCAGCAAGAGTTGATGGGATACGATTTCTGCATCCGCGGGGGTTTCCTTGAGGGTCGGAATGAACGTTTGAGACCAAAGCATGGGAAAGTCTGTGGGGGTGTGGGGTCAGGAGGCCAGTGGGAAAGAAAGAGGCCCCAAGGTTCATTCCGAGGGGCCGATAGAGTCATTGAGCACCCCCGTCCAGGAGGCCTGTGCATGGGACGCTCAGTTTGCGAAGATCACTTTACCGTGTTGACCAGCGGAGCCATTCCCTGAATCCGGACCTCGAGACGGTCGCCAGACTCGATGGTTCCCACACCGCTGGGCGTGCCTGTCAGGATCACGTCACCCGGGAGGAGTGTCATGTTGGTGGAGATAAAGCTCACCAGATGGAAGCAGTTGAAGATCATCTGGCTGGTGTTGCCGTTCTGGCGCAACTGACCGTTCTGGAAGAGCTGGATGCTCAGGTCATGCGGATCGATCTTGGTCTCGATGTAAGGCCCCAGCGGCGTGAACGTGTCGAAGGACTTCGACCGCGCAAACTGGCTCTCGCTGGCTTGGATCGTCCGATCGGTGATGTCTTGGGAAGCGGTATAACCAAAAATGTAACGAGCGGCCGCGGCCGGAGTGACATTGCGCATCTTGCGCCCGATGACTACGGCGAGCTCGGCCTCGAAATCGTTGCGATGGTTGGCAAAGGGAATCTCGATCTTGGCGCCGTCGGGGATGAGCGAGGTCGGAGCCTTGAGCCAGAAGAGTGGTTCCTTGGGCAACGTCATCCCGGCTTCCCGAGCATGATCGGCATAATTCAAACCGACCGCGATAATCTTAGACGGTTGGACCGGGGTCAACGTCTTGACACCCTTGAGCGGAGTCGGTTTTTTCTCGAAGGATGGAGAGCCAAAGACATCACCCTGAAGCTTGAAAATCTCCCCGTCGACGACCTTGGCGTGGAAGATATCCTCACCCTTTTGGAACCGGCCGATGGCTGCCATAGGTGAGCTTTATATCACCAATGGCAGCGCAGTCGCAAGCCAAAGACTCAAACGCCGTCAAGGAAGTTTTGGCCTTACTCCCCGAAAGGAAAATCTTTAGCCGAAACCATCCCATCGGGGAGAAAAACACCCAGCACGTCCGATTCTTTTTGCGGACGAGTATTGGGCGTCCAACCAAAAGACTCTGGAGTATCAGGACTTTCCCGAGGCTCCTCGCGAGCCAAGGGCCCATCACTGGCCAGAGGCAGTTCCGCCAGCCCAACCCATCCAAGCAACGCGTTCCGGCTCACTTCTTTTCAGCTGGCGCGGACGGGGTTCGAAGGACCGTCAACCACGGACGCGAGATTGACTCAACCACCAAACGCCGAAAGCCCTGGGGAACGCCGTTGTTCTCCCCGGCACTAATTAGAGAAAACCGTGCTTCCTGTACGGCGGCTGGGCTCGAGCTCGAGACATCGATGGAAACGGGGCCTGAAAACGGAGCGGCATTGGTTGCAGCGATCCAACGCAGGGTCGCTGCGTCCGCCTTTTCTGCGACCTCCACGGGATCGACACGCACCCCCGCCGGCAGCCCGCGCACCGAGACGGTCAACTTCATGTCCGCACCGTATCGGCGGGTGAGCGTCACTTTTGATTCGTTTGTTTTTCCGGGCTCCAGTGACCAGGCCGACTCGGCCATCGAAGCGCTCCACACGGGCTTCGGACGTTGGAGCGAGAGTCGGTAGCGCTGATCTTGACCACCCCGCTGCAGCAAATTGCCCACCACCACGCGGTACTCGGCGGTCTCGGGCGAGGTCCAGTCGAGCACCGGATCAGCCCCTCCGGCGTCATCGTTGCGAACCAACTCCTTGCCGGAGGCGTCTTCAATCCGGAGCCAGGCATCGAGGGGAAATCCGAGGCTCGCGGCCTGAACTTCCAACCGAAGCAGTTCTCCCTTTTGACACGAAAGCCGGTAGCGATCTTCGTCCCCCGGACGATCGAGGTCGCCGGAAACGGCCGAGGGTACTCCCAATGCCTGCGCCGTGGCCGCCAAGTCATTGGGTTCGATTTCAACCCACTCCTTTCCTTCGCCCACCGGCAACTCCAAGGGCACCGCACGACCAGGGATCCGAAGGGAGTGAGAGACGACGCCCGGCGCAACGACCGAAGCGGGCACCTCAATTGCTTCGGACGAGACGGAGGAGGCCCCCCAATCACCCCAGCTTACCCGGGTATCCATCGTGCGACTAACACCCAGTGGCCACGCATGCCGGGCCACGGGATCGGTGGTGACATGAAGACGGTAACCCCCTTTGGGACTCCCGCTGAAACGCAGATCCGAATCGGCGGGATAGGCAAACCCGAACACTTGGAGCACATAGGTTCCGCTGGTTTCAACCCGCCAAGCCAAGAGCGGGTCCAGTGAGCGCACCTCATCATGGTTCCAGGCCACCTGAACGCCGCGGGAATCCAACAACCGCAGTACCGGATCCAGCGGCGACTGAAGTGTGTAGGCCTCCAACCAGGCCACGAGGGTCTGACCGGCGCGGAGGTTCACCGCATAGCTGTCCACGTCACCGTTCTTCTCGAGACGCCCAGTTACCTCGGTCGGGTGGCGGGTCAAGGCCTGGGCCGCGGACACCGCATCGTTGGGCTCCACCTCGGCCTGTTGTGGTCGCTGCGAAAGGATGATGAAGCGGAGCTCACTCACTCCTTCCGGTGAAAAGGCCCGAATCACCCGAGGACCGACGGGCGCTTCCGGAGCGACACGGACACGGATGACACCGTTGTTAGTGGTGGGTTCCCAGGACACCCCGGGAATGTCCAAATCGAGCCGGGTGGGCCAGGGATCGAATTTACCCACCAAAGTGACCAACTGAGTGGTCCCGATCTGGATCGCCGCGGGAAAGACCTGATCCAAGACCGGGACTGCGGCCCGAAGCCGGCCGAAGGCCATCAGAAATGCCACCAACCACGGCACCCAGGATCGACTCCTGCTCATCCCAGAAAACCTCACGTGGTGAAGATCTCGCGGATGCGGCGCCCATTGTTTACCAACTGCACCGGCCGGCCGGTGTTGGTATGGAGCACCTGGTTGGGATCGATCCCCATCTTCCAATAAAGGGAGGCGGCAAAGTCTTCGGGCCGATACACGGCCTCCGAGGCGGCGTAGCCCTTGGCATCGGTGGCACCGACCACCGCGCCCCGGGGGCAACCGCCGCCAGCCATGAGAATGGACATCGCATGGGGCCAGTGGTCGCGTCCGGCATCCTTGTTCACCTTGGGCGTGCGGCCAAACTCGCCCAGCAATACCACTAGCGTTGAATCCAGCAACCCCCGCTGGTCCAGATCCCGAATGAGCGCAGCCACCCCACGGTCCATGTTGCGGACCGAGTCGCCCTTGTACGCTTCAAAGAGCTTGGTGTGATGATCCCATCCGCCGGAGTTGACGGTGACCCACGACACACCGACCTCCACCAATCGGCGAGCCATCAGGAGCCGCTGGCCAAAGTCATTCCGCCCGTATTCGTCGCGAACCTTCTTGTCCTCACGCGACAAATCAAACGCCGCCTGAGCCGGACTCGAGAGCACCAGATTGACGCTTTGCTGGAGGTACTGATCGAAAGTAACTGCCGGATCGTCGGCCAGGCGATCGGCATACCGAGCCATCGAGTCGAGTGCTCCGCGCAATTCACGCCGACTGGTCGCCCGCCCCTCGCTAATCTCCGAAGGGAGCACCACGTCGCGCACCTTGAAGTCGGCCGAGTTGGGCTGGCCATCGATCACAAAGGCCGAGTGCTTGCCACCGAGAAAATTGGGTCCGCCGCTGCGGGTCACCGAGGGAATGGAGACGTAGGGTGGCAAGCCGTGCCGCTGCCCACGCTGCCAAGAAACCACCGACCCGAACGAAGGATGAAAAGTCACATAGGCTCCGCAAGCCACCGGCACCGGCGTCGGGGAACCGGTCATCAAGTAATGGTTGCCGCCGCCGTGATTGGGGTCTTTGTGGCAGACTGATCGGATCACCGTGGCTTTGTCGGCCACCTTGGCCAACTCGGGCACCGCCTCGCTGAAGCGGATCCCCGGCACCGACGTGGCGATGTCCTGAAAAATCCCACGAATGTCCGAGGGGGCCCCCGGTTTTGGATCAAAACTCTCGTAATGGGAGGGGCCACCATCGAGCCATATAAGGATGCAATTGACCGGCTTTTGGCCAGAAGCCGCACCCGGCGCAGCGGCTTTGTTCCTCGCCGACTTGGCCGCAGAGGCCGTGGCCCCCTCGAGGCGCAACAAATCGCCGAAGCCCGCACCCAGCAAGCCCCCCATCCCCAGTTGGATAAAATCCCTACGGGGCATTCCGGCGCAATTTCCAGAGGTCGATTTCATTTCAATGGTTCAGCACGAATTCAGGGGAGTTGAGCAGCGCCCAAAAGACATCCTCCACCGCTGTATTGCGGGTGGCTCCCGGAGCAGAAAACGCACGCAAAGCAGCCTGAAGCTCCGGTTCTGCGGGCAGGCGATTGAGCAGGAGGAGGTACAGTTCACCGACGAGATCGGATTGGCTCCGGTCACTGTTAGCAAGTTGACGAACCCGGCCTTTCGGATCGCTGAGCTTCCCCTGCAGAATCTTGGAATTCATCAGGTGCAGAGTTTGCACAACGCTCAACTGAGCATCGCGCTCACAGGGACAATCGCTGCTGGAGTTGGGGCGACCAAAGGCGTCCAGAAAATGCGACGCGATCTTGTAACTCCAAGTCTGCATGGCACGCCCACCCGGCGGGACCGCAGAAAAGGTCTCCGGCACCCCAGTGACATCGCTCACCGCATCTACCAGCACTTCGGCCGGTAGTCTCCGTCGGTAAGACCTGGAGAACTGACGGGTGTCGCCCAGGTTGGTGGCGTTGGGCACCGAACTCAGTTGGTAAGTCCGCGAAGCCATCACGGTCCGAAGCAGGTGTTTCAGGTCGTAGCCATGGGCGGCAAAATCTGCGGCCAAAGCGTCTAGCAAGGCCGGGTTCACACACGGATTAGAACTGCGGAAATCATCCACCGGATGAACCAGGCCTCGTCCAAAAAAATGTCCCCACACCCGGTTCACCGCCGCCTTGGCGAAAAAGGGATTCTCCGGAGCGGTCAGCCAATCGGCCAAATGCCGTCGCGGATCGCGAGATTCGGACTTCGGGAGTTCGGGCCCCTCCGGTGGTCGAGGGGTCATCGCTACTCCGCTCACCGGGTGTTTCACCTCGCCTCCCGGCGTGAAATAAAAAGTCTCGGTGCCGGCGGAAATCGGCGGGGACAAACCCGCCCCCTTCTGCTTCACCGGGCCGAAGTAAGCAGCCAGTTGGTAGAAATCATCCTGACTCCATTTTTCATTCGGATGGTGGTGACACTTGGCGCACTCCAGTCGGGTGCCCAAGAACAACTGGCTAAACTGTGTGGTCAGTTCTGGCGGATCCCGACGGTCGCGATAAACCACCGCCGGACCTGCCCGGTGGTTCGACCCTTCAGCCATCAGAATATCTCGAACAAACTGATCATAAGGCCGATTGGCCCGGAACGCTTCGCGCAACCACTGATCGAGCAGGAACACGCTCTTCACCCCCACCCGATCCGGATTGGGCCGCAAGAGGTCAGCCCATTGGTTGGCCCAGTAATCGGCATAGGCCGGATGCTCCAGGATCGTGTCAATGAACCGCTGACGCTTGTCCGGCGAAGAATCCGCCAGGAACGCACGCACCTCTTCCGGCGTGGGCAAGAGGCCAACGGCATCCAGTTTGGCCCGCCGGAGAAATTCGGCATCGGTGCACAGTTCGGAAGGCATCAGCCCCAAACGCTGGAACTGCGCCAAAGCCAAGCCATCAATGAAATTGTGGGTGGGGATGGATGCGTAGGACTTGGGCTTGAGCACCTTGTCGGCCGGCACCATGAGTGACGAGGCGGCCACCAGCCCCATGTAGCGCGCTACCACCACCCCTTGCCCCGTCAGGCGGCCGATGGTCACCCGACCGGTCTCATCCACGCGAGCCAACTCCTTGTCGCTCGAATCGTAGGCGGCCAACCGCGTGACATCGCGAATACTTCCATCGGAATAGCGTGCTTCGACCTTCAGTCGCTGCTGTCCGCTCTTGCGATACCGCCCCTCAGCCGGAAACACCGCAACCGACTGCAACACGGGCTCATTGGTCAGCGCATAGGGCATGCCCGCGCGAATCCAGCGAGTTAGCAATTGGTGGGTTGGGGATCCCGGCTGAAAACGCTGACCTCCCTCATGCGGCACCCGTGTCAGGGCCTTGAGGAGAATCAAGCTCTCTTCCGGGGCTGCCGGAAACACCCGCCGGCTGCGGGCATCCCGGACAATTTCGGCATAGTCGCTGAGGGGGTCGTAGGAAAAAACGGACAGCTTGAAGCCGCTCTGACCTTCCGGCTTGGAATGACAACCACCCGAGGCGCATCCAGCCTGGTTGAGCGCGGGCAACACATCGCGCAAAAAGCTCGGCGGCGGCACTTTCTTGGCCACTGTCTGCGGGGGCGGCGTCATCGCTTCCAAGGGCGCCCCTAACTCTCCCAAGACCTTGCCTTGGGCATCCCAGATCCGGACCAACCCGTCCATGTCACCGGCGGCAACCCTCTGACCATCGGGTGTGACCGCCATGCTGAACACCACCGGCAGCAGTTGCGCCACCCGCCGATGCTCCGCGGTGGCTGAACTTTGTTCACCCGTGTGCGACTTCAGCTGGGAATATCGATCAATCGCCCCGCGATCGGTGGCTGCCCAAACCGAGGCGCTATCGCCCGGCCACGCCACGGCCGTGATCGCCGCCATGGAATCGCCCAGCGTGACAATCTTCTCGCGGGTAGCGATATCCCAGACCTTGAGCTGCCGGTCGGTCCCACCGCTGACCACCTGGGTGGCGTTGGTGTTGAAAGCCGCAGCCATCACCTGAGAAGTATGACCTTCCAGCACGGCGATCGGTGCCGCCTTGGCCGTATCCCAAACCTTGATGAGCGCATCACCGCCGGCCGAGAGCAGTCGGGAGCCATCCCGGCTGAACTCCAGATCCAAGATGGAGTCGGCGTGAGCCTTCCAGGAACGCTGAATCCGACCGTCCGCCACGCTCACCAACCGCAAATATCCCGGAAGACCGGATCCCCCGTCACCAAGGGCCAACTGCGACCCATCGGCGGAAAACTCCACACTCATCACCCGACCTGAAAGGCCATTCACAATCTCCCGCTCGACCGTGAGAGTCTCCGGATTCCAGAACCGCACCCGTCGAAAGGATCCGGAGGCCAACTGGCGGCCGTCTCGGCTCCAGGCCAGCGATTCCACCGGATCCACGGAGCCGACCGACCGCGCCACTCGAGGAAACCCCGGCTTTTGCAAGTCGTGGATATCGATCCCTCCCATGCGCGCCACCGCCAATCGATGTCCCGCCGGGTCGAGGGCCAAGGCAGCCACCGGTCGGAAGGAGGGGGCGGCCAACTCCAGCGACACCGGTCTGGGGGCAGGCTCATCACTCAGGACGCTGGCATCCCAAGGAAGCCCGCGGCGAATCCAGTCGCGGAGGGTTTGAATTTGTCCGGGAGCCAATTGCTTCCGGGGCGGCATGTGCGGATCGGCTCCCGGAAGAACCAAGGCAAGCAGGCGGCTTTCCTTGGGACGCCCTTCCTGCACCACTGGCCCCTCCTCACTCCCTTTGAGCACCTGCTCGCGGGTCAGCAACGAAAGCCCAGCCTTCTGCTTGGTTTCGCCGTGGCAGGAAAAACATTCATCGCGCAGCAAAACCACCGCGCTCCGTCCCAGCGGATCACTCGAGCCCGACGAGGGGGCTGCAGCAGACAGCAACAACATCGAGGCCCAAAGGGCACCGAACCAGAATCCGAGTTGTTTTGGCAGGCTGTGGATCACGGGAAAGAGAGGAGTCCCACGAATTGAAACCTCTCTTCCGGCAAAGGCAACCGTGATGCCACCAAAAAAAGGGCAGCTACCCAGACCGCTCATCGGGCCGACTGGCTGGCCAAGACCTCGCGCTGCCCCGCCTTCACCGGCACCGTGGCCGATGCGCCTCCGGGCCAACGGATCTCCACCGCCTCGACCTTCTGATCTCCGACGCCCAAAATGAGCACCGGATCATCGCAGGACCCGTCGCCGGAACCCAAGTGAATCTCCCGCCACGGTCCGAAACCCGAAGCCGATCTCCATCGCACTCGGGCCACCACCGCTGTTGGATTGCCTCCGCCGCCTGAAAGGCCAATCCGCAGCCCCGGACGCGCCAACACATTGCGCCAGAGCGTCGTCTCGGCGCCATTCTGCCCCACGGCCAAATCCACTCGACCATCCGCATCGTAATCGCACACCGCAGCCCCCCGACCATCCCCCTGAACGCGGACGCCCGAGTTTTCTTCCGGGACAAATCCACCCCGACCATCGCCCCGCAACCACAACCCCCGCCCTGCGTCGTAGCGCTCGGCAAAGGGATGGGCCGTGGACAAATTCTGCGAAAGGAACAGGTCATCGTGTCCATCCCCGTCGAAGTCCGCCACGCAAAGGGAATTCACCGGAGCACGCTGGGCGGCCGCCGGCAACGGCTTCACCACAAAGCGCTCTCCTCGGTTGAGCAGTAGCACCGAGTCGAGTGTGTCCACCGAAACCGATCGGGCCACCAGCAACGCATCACCCAAAAGCATCGGCAGGGTGGCCTTGGAAAATGCAGACAAAGAATCCACCCGCTCCCGTACGCTCGGAAAAAGGGCCGCCCACAATCCCATCTCACG
>JAPLUH010000175.1 GCA_026397675.1 Verrucomicrobiota bacterium | reverse complement strand
GGTGGCTCTGGCTTATCACGACTTGATTGCCGCCCGCGAAAATGTGCGGGTGCAGCGCAAGGCCGTTGAAACAGCCGAACGGCGTCTGGCCGAGCAAAAGAAGCGAGTCGAAGTCGGCGCTCTGGCTCCGCTCGATGAGAAGCAATCCGAGGCGGAAGTCTATCGCGCCAAGGCTGACTTGCTGCAAAGCGAATCACGCCTGGGCGATGCCTCCACCAATCTTCGGAATTTGATCAACGACGATCTGGGCAGCTGGGACAACGTGTTGCTCAATCCCACCTTGATGCTGACCGCCGAACCGGTGGCCTTCGACAAGAAGGACAGCTGGCACAAGGCCTTAACTCAGTCGCCCGACATCGTGGATGCCCGGTTGCAGCTCGACTCGCAGAAGGTTCGACTGAAGTTCACCAAGAACCAGCTCTTCCCGCAGCTCGATTTGCTCGGCGGCTACGGTGTCCTGGGTGCCGAATCTAAGTTTGGCATGTCCCTGCAGGACATCGAAGATCAGAAGTTGCCCAACCATTATGCGGGGATGCGCCTGAACTTCCCGCTCAACAATCGCAACGCCCGCGAGACCCATAAGCAGAACAAGTTGGAGCAGGAACGGTTGCTGCTCAGTTACAAGCGCATCGAGCAGAACCTCATGCGTGATATCGATATTTCCATTCGCTCGGCCAAGACCTCCTTCGAGCGCGTCAATGCGGCCCGCAAGCAGCATGAATTTGCCGCCCAAGCGCTGGATGCCGAAGAGAAGAAGCTCGCCAACGGCAAGAGTACGGCCTTTCAGGTGCTGCAAATTCAGCGCGATCTGACCAGTTCCGAGGCCAGCGAGATCAGTGCACTCTCCGACTACAACAAGGAGTTGTACCGACTGTCCCAAGCGGAGGGCGATATCCTCAACAAACTCGGCATTGTCTTGGACATCCGCTGATCGGAGCCAAGCCTGCAACCACGGAAATTGGAGCCCACTCAGGGATGGCTCCTCGGGATTTGAAACCATGAAACGCTTCCTTCAAATCGGATTCGTGATGGCCAGCTTGATCATTGCGAGCAGGGGGCTTCAGGCGCAGGGGGCCAAACCCCTGTTCGAAGAGAAGTTTTCGTCGGCCAAAGTCGGCGAGGTGCCCGAGTCTTTCATGGTTTTAGACGGGCAGTTCGCGGTCCGTGACGAGGAGGGAAACCGATTTCTGGAGTTGCCTGGGGCTCCGCTGGAGTCCTTTGGGGTGCTCTTTGGTCCTAATGAACCCGATGGGGTTGAGGTGACCGCACGCATTCTGGGTACTAAGAGCGGGCGCAAGTTCCCCACCTTCGCCGTCGGTCTCAATGGCGTCGGTGGTTACAAGGTGCGCGTGGCGCCGGCCAAGAACGCCCTCGAGTTAGTAAAGGGTGACGACATCAAGGCTTCGGTTCCGTTGAAGTGGACCAGCGGTCAGTGGACTCAATTTCGCTTGAGCGTTCGTAAATCGGGCACCGGCGTCCGCATTGTCGCTAAAGTCTGGCAGGGCGATGAAGAGCCGAAGGAAGCTCAGTTGCAGCACGACGAATCCGAGAAGCTTCCGCCGGGCAAAGCAGGTGTCTGGGGCATGCCCTTCTCTGGAACCCCGATCCGCTTCGACGACTTGCGCATCACGGCCGCACCCTGACTGGCTGCCGATGTAGCGCGTCGTTGTGATGCGTTAGACCGAGGCCCGATGGGGTCGGCGAGTTTGTAGAGTTGTGAAGTTTGCGCGAAAACGTTTCAGAAACTGAGGCATTCGAGCATTGCTGGATTTCTCCAATCCGCCGAAAAAAGGGCATGGAGTTTTCC
>JAPLUH010000421.1 GCA_026397675.1 Verrucomicrobiota bacterium | reverse complement strand
AATGAGCGCCCACGCCAAATCTTGGGCCCCTTCCAGGCGTTGGGCTCCTGCGCCGAGGCGGATGGAGTTCAATTCTTTGGAAGTCGGAAGTCGGCAGAGGCAGCTGAGATAAATTTCCTCGATGACCTTTTGATCGTCGGGTTGTTCAGCAATGAGTTTAGCAAAGCGGTTGTCAGCGTGGTTTACGCAATCGCCCAAGGTCTTGCCGTTGATCAGGTTCAAGGCGTGAGAGAGCGTCACATTGCTGCTGCGCTCGCATTCACAGGCGCTCTGGCGCTTGGGGCGTCCGAAGAGCGTGAGGAAATCGTTTCCGGCCACCATGCCGTCGGGCAACTGCGCGGCGCGCAAACCGTCGGGAAGGTTAGAAAATTGCAAGGGCCGGCCGGTGGCCATGGCGATGGAGTCCAGCATTTGCTCGGCGCTCAGTCGACGGGGCAAGGAATGCGAGAAGTTGACCAAGTCGTCTTCGTTCCAGCGGTTGGGTACGATGCTCAGTTGGTAAGTTCGAGACAGGACCAGATAGTGGATGAGTTTTCGGACATCGTGCCCGTCGGCCACAAAACGAGCCGTGAGGGCATCCAGTAGGGCGGGATTGCTCGGGGGATTCCCAGCGCGGATGTCATCAACCGGGTCGATAATCCCGCGTCCGAAGAAGTAGCTCCAAAATCGGTTCACCGTCGATTTAGCAAAGTACGGATTGTCCTTGGAGGTCAGCCACGCTGCAAAGGCCTCCCGGCGGTCTTCGCCCGGGGCGATGGATCGGTTTTCGCCATAGGGCACTTTGGGCGCCACCACTGCGTCATTCTTGGGGTGCTTGACCTCGCCCCCCTGGTCGTTGTGGTAGACGACTTCCTCGGAGACCTGTTCGTAGGCATATGATTCACCCGTGCGGATGAGGTGGTCGCGGCCGAGGGTCCCGCGCTTGAAGGCCACTTGGGCGAAGAAGGCTCCGAATTCGTAGTACTGGTTCTGGGTCCAGCGCTCGAAAGGGTGATCGTGGCACTTGTTGCAGTTGAAACGCACCCCGAGAAATGTTTGGGAAATATCCTCGGTCATCTTGCCCGAATCGCGCAGGGCTCTGAGGTAATTTCCGGCTGGGTTTTCAAAGGTGCTGCCCTTGGCCAGTACCAGTTCACGGGCAAACTGATCGAAGGGGCGGTTCGTAGCGAACTGGTCACGGATCCAGCTTCGGAATACCCAAACACCTTTTTTACCGAGGTTTTCGGAGTTGCACTGGAGCAGGTCGGCAAACTTGTTGGCCCAAAATTCCGAGTACGCGTTGGATCCGATGAGGCTATCCACCAACGCCTCCCGCTTCTTGGGGGAATCGGTGGGGTCAGTTAAAAAGGCCCGCACCGCTTCGGCCGTTGGGGGTTGGCCGGTGATGTCCAAAAAGACCCGGCGAATGAATTCAGCGTCGTTGCACAGTTCGCTGGGGTTCATCTTCAGGCGCTCGAGTTTCGCGTTCACCGCCCGGTCGATGAAATTGTACTCCGGCATCGCTGCGAACCGAAACCCGGTGCGGTCTCCCATGACGGTGACCTCGCGTGCATCGTAGAGGCCTTCATAGCGAACCAGCACAGCCATCTCGCCTCGGCGCAGCGAAATCACCGTGCTGCCTTGGACGAGGGCCACTTCCTCATTGTTGCTACTCAGAACGGCCTCACGGGTCACATCTCGGGTGGACCCATCAGGATAGGTGGCAACCACCAAGAATTGATGGCGACGACCGGGCAAATCCAGTTCGACCTTTTCCGGAAGGATTTGAATGCGGGTGGGTCGGTTGGAGGAGACTTCCTGAAAGTGGGCTCCCTCAGAAATCCATTGGCGGAGGGTCTTGTGATAACGCGAACCGGGCACCAGTGCTTGACGCCCTTCGTGAGGAATATCTGCCAAGGGTTTCTGCAGCATGAGTGATTCATCGACATGGACGCGGTTGAAGCGTCGTCCGCTCAAGTCGTTGATCAGTGCTTGGTAGTCGTATTCCGGATCGTAGCCGCGCAGCGCCAATTTGAATCCATTCTTCCCCTTGGCCGAACCATGGCAGGGTCCGGAGTTGCAGCCTGTCCGGCTCAAGATGGGCTCGATGTCCCGGACGAATCCCACTTCAGGGGAAGTAATGCTTCGGACCTCGACCTCTAGGCGCGTGGTCTTTCCTCCGGCGGTCACCGTGACCGCCGACTTTCCGGCCTGGCGAGGGACGATGTAACCATCCGCCTCGACTTCGAGGGCGGCCGACTCTGGTTTTAAACGGGCCACCGCGCTGAGATCGATCCAGGAACCGTCGGCGCATTCCCCAAGGACTAGCACCTTCCGAGAATCCCTGGCATCGAGCAACGTGAGTCGGTTGGGTTCCAGTTTGAGCGAGCGGATGGTGGGTACCGGAGGGATGGCCGGTATTGGTTTGTCGGAGCCGCGTTCGGCCGAGTGCAGGGCAGGGTGGGGCAAGGAGATACCCACGCACAGGGCAGCCATCCAGAATGTTAGGGGCAGTCGCATAGGCCAGAAGGGGATTGAGGAGACCTTAATGAGGTCGGATCAATCGACACAAGAGGCGTTCCCGGGAGGTGGCGGTTTTCTGGGCCTCGGAGTGATCCAACTTTCAGGAGCACGACGCCCGGTGTGTTTCGCCGAGGCTCGTTGATTGGGTCTCCCAGAAATCCTTAGAGACAACGGCGACTGCGTCCGTGTAAGGTTGGGCCGTCCAATCGTCCTTTCTGTTTTTGTTTAGCCGTCTCCATTTCCGATGAAGAGCAACTCCGTCTCCAAGCGCTCCGGTATTCTTGCTGGTGGCAACTGGATCATCGACCGGGTCAAGATTGTCGATGCCTATCCCGGGCTCGAGCAACTGGCCAACATCAAAAGCCAACACCAAGGTACTGGAGGCTCTCCGTACAACGTACTTCTGGATCTAGCCAAGCTCGGGGTCGAGTTTCCGCTTCTGGGGACTGGTCTCGTGGGCAAAGATGCCATGGGGGCCTCCATTCAAGAAGACTGTGCCAAGCACAAGATCGACACCCGATATCTTAAGTCCACTGCGGAGGCGGACACGAGTTACACCGACGTCTTTACCGTTCAATCGAATGGCAAGCGCACGTTCTTTCACTACCGCGGTGCCAATGCGCTGTGGGATGGCAAGGATCTCGATTTCTCGAAGATCAAGGCTCGGATCTTTCATTTGGGCTACCTGCTGCTGCTCGACAAGATGGATGTCGTTTCCAAAGACGGCACCACGGCCGCAGCCAAGCTATTGGCCGCCGCTCAGGCGGCCGGCATGAAGACCAGCATCGACGTGGTCAGTGAAACCGGTGATCGCTTCAAGACCGTGGTGACGCCGGCGCTCAAGCACTGCGACTACGCGATCATCAATGAGTATGAAGCGGGTATGGTGACCGGTTTCCGCATCCGCAAGGAAGGTGTTCTGGACACGGTTTCGTTGCGCCATGCGGCGGGAGCCATCCTTCAGTTCGGTGTTAAAGAACTAGTGGTAATCCATTTCCCGGAGGGCTGCTTTGCACGCACTCGTGACGGTAAGGATCACTGGCAGCCGTCGCTCAAGGTTCCGGCCAAGGCCATCGCGGGTTCAGCCGGTGCGGGAGATGCGTTCGCTGCGGGAGTTCTGTTAGGCCTCCATGAGGGATGGGATCTCCAGAAGTCATTGCTGACTGGTGTGTGCGCGGCGGCCGCGTCGTTGTCAGACCCCACCTGCACCGGGGGCATGAAGCCCTTGGCTCAAGTGGAGGCGCTGAAGAAGAAGTACGGTGTGCGTCCGCCCCTGGAACCAAACGAGGATTGATCGACGGGTTGATCGATTCAATTTGCTTCATCAATTGAGTCACTAACACGAAGGCCGCAGGGATTCCTGCGGCCTTGTTCGTTGATATGCCTGAGGGCGGAGCTTCAGGGTAACTCTTCGATGGAGAGGTCCTTGAATTGGACCCGGGTCTTTCCGTCGCCGTGGATTTGCACAGCGAGTTTGCCATGGGGTATCACCTTGGGATCTTTTTCAGTGTAGTCCACGGTCTGGATGCCGTTGATTTTCAGGGTCACTCGATTGCCATTGGCGCGAATTTCGTACTGGTTCCATTGCCCCGGTTTTACGGCCTTCTTCACGGTTTCCGGATCGGGTTTGGCGAGGATAGTGTTCCGTCGGGATTCGTCATACAGCGCGCCATACCAACCCTCTCCAATGTCGGCCTGGTATCCAGCCATCTCGTGGTGGTTCGGGATGCGTTCGCTGCGAATTTGGACTCCAGAATTCACGAATCCTTCGGTTCCCTCGATTTTGAACTGCAGACGCAGGACGAAGTTGGTGTAACTGCGGGTGCTGGCGAGGAACTCGTTGCGTTGGGCGCGCTGGTCTATGCGGCCGGCCGTGATGGCTCCCTCTTGAACCGACCAGACTTTCAGGTCGCCTTCCCAGCCCTTGAGAGTCTTTCCATCAAAGAGCGACTTGGATTCACCGGCCCACATCGGGAGCACCAGCGTGGCGATGGCGAGGAGATAGATTTTGAGGGGGTTCATGTTTTAGAGCTTGGGGTTTCACTTCGGGCGAGTCCAGCGCCGGTGAACGCGCGGGATCGAGTTTACGTCCGGGGGAGTGGGTTCCTTTAGGTGAGAGGGCCGATCAACGACCTCGATCGTAGAGCCTCTTGGAGGGGCGGCACATCCCAGGCGTGACAACTGTGTGTGATATACACCAACGCCCCGCGGGCTCGAGATCTCGGGCCGGGCGGGGCGCGCTGAACGACGGCGTGTTAGGAGAGGATCCGTCGACCTTCGTCGAGGAAGATGCCCTTGAACATCATCTCCAAGGCCTGCGGGTTGCTGGCCTTTCCAAGGGCTTCCTTCTCGCTAATCTTGCCAGCCTTGACGAGGTCGTATAGCGCCTGGTTGAAGCTCTGCATGCCGTCTTCGCGCCCAGTCTCGATGGCTGCTCCGAGTTTCTCGAGCCGGTTCTCTTCGAGCATTTTTCGGACAGTGGGTGTGTTAATGAGAATCTCCAGCGATGGGGTTACGCCTCCATTGA
>JAPLUH010000385.1 GCA_026397675.1 Verrucomicrobiota bacterium | reverse complement strand
GCAATGGTGCGTTTGTTCATGAGTGTTGATCTAAAGTTGGCTATCCGAATTTTCCGGACAGTCGGTACGCAGATCCAGACCCATCCGGCACTCCTTAGGTTACAAAGCGGTGCGTTCACCGATCGGTTGTGTTATCCTATCGGCCATGAGCGATGTCCTCGCCGGAGCCTTGAGTCTTCTGTTGGCCACCAACAAAACCGCGTTGCTGAACACGGCGTTGGTGGAACGGGCGGGGATCGCGGTTCCAGTGAACACCACCAATGATCCGGTGGAGGCTGAATTCCAGGCCATCCTTCGATTAGATGACCGGGTGAGCGATGAGGTCGAACGGTGGTTGGATGCATTGCCCGACGGCACCGAGGTGAGTGCGGAACTCAAGGCGCGGATCGATGGCCGCCATGAAGAGGTGCGCAAGCGCTACACCACCTTCATGGAAAAGAATCCCAAGAATGCCCGCGCGGTGATTGCCTACGGGAGTTTCCTGGGAGATATCGGCGACGAATTTGCCATGGCCGACCAGTGGGAAAAGGCGCGCGCCATGGATCCTTCGAATCCGGCGGTCTGGAACAATTTGGCCGGTCACTATGCTCATCGCGGCCCCATCGAGAAGGCCTTCCCGTATTTCGAAAAGGCCATCGAATTGAAGCCTACTGAGGCCCAGTACTGGCATTCTCTCGGGACGGTGACCTACCTCTTCCGTCGCGACGCTGGGAAGTATTACGCCATTGATGAACAAGGTGTGTTCAAGAAGGCCTTCGAGTTCTACGCCAAAGCCACCGCGTTGCGTCCGCTGGATTTCAAGCTCGCCTCCGATGTTGCCCAGACTTGGTATGGCGTGAAGCCGGCCACGGCCGAGACCGACGCGGCCAAGAAGGCGGCTGAACTCGTGGTCATTGATTCAGGGCTCGGGGCTTGGACCAACGCCTTGCGTCTGGCCACGCTGGATGAGGAACGTGAAGGAGTTCGCTTACACATGGCCCGTTGGCAAATCAAGGCGGGTCGATGGTCGGAGGCTCGGACCCATTTGGATGGCGTCACCAACGAAGTTCATGCGACCGTGAAGGTTCGGATCGAGCGCACTTGGCGCGAGAAGCAAGGTTTGCCGCCCGTGACCCAGTAGTGGGTGTCACAGGATTGGATGACAAGCCGCCCGAAGGGAACCCCGGAGATCGGCTCGAGTTCACACCGAGGACGATCCGCGACTCAAAGGGTGTTTTGCGTAGATGCTGCTAATGGGCTCAATTGCAATGGGCTCAAATTGCAAAGGGCTCAATTACGGACCCAAAAAAGGCCGCCCGGATTGCGCCGGGCGGCCTGTTTGAAAATCCGCCTGCCGGTTTGAGAACCGGTCAGGTCGGACCGTGTTAGCGCTTCTTTTTGGCCGGAGCCTTGGCCGTGGCCTTGGTCGGAGCCTTGGTCGGAGCCTTGGCGCTGGCCGCCGTGCGCTTGTCTTCGATGGCCGCTTGGGCCGCCGCGAGGCGGGCCACCGGCACACGGTACGGGGAGCAGCTCACGTAGGTCAGGCCCACGCGGTGGCAGAACTTCACGGAATCGGGGTCGCCGCCGTGCTCGCCGCAAATGCCCAGC
>JAPLUH010000403.1 GCA_026397675.1 Verrucomicrobiota bacterium | reverse complement strand
CGGTCACTCTCCGCCGAAAGCGAGCTCATCGAGGTGGGTTCCAAGGCCAGTCTCTTCGAAAATCAGGTGTTCGTGAGCGGGGCGCTCTTTCAGCAAACCCGCCTGGCTCCGCAGTTGGTCGGCAATCCGATCGGCATCGAGACCAAGGGTTTGGAGCTGGAGTCCTTCTACCAGCCCAATCGCAACTTCAACGCCAGCGCCAACTTCACCTACCAGAACGCCGAGCAGGATGACGCCAGCTACCAGCAGACGGGTAATTACTTAGACGGCTACCCGGTGGGTTTCCTCGTGGATGGCGCTTCGGGCACCGGCCTCGGCTCTCCCAACTACACCACGGTGAACCGCGGCAAGATCCGCGCGGCGAGCGTGCCTCAGGTGATGTTCAACTCCTACGTCACCTATCAGTTGGACAACGGCTTCGGCGCCAGCATCGGACCGCAAGTCACCGGTGAACAGTGGCAGAACCAAGAGGGTTCGCTGCGCATCCCCATGCAGTACGTGATCAACGCGTTTGTCTTCTACCGGCAGCCGAAGTGGGACGTGCAAATCAACTTCTTCAACATTACCGACCAACGGAACTGGACCTCCATCGATCCGAGTTTCGCCGGCAATGACGTGATTTATCCGGAACAACCGTTCCGGATCAGTGGTCAGATTCGTTTCCGGTTCTGATCATTTCCTGAGTGCGCGGGCCCCCGGCTGTGGTGTGTGCGGCCGGGGGCTTTTTTTTCAGAGTTGAACCTATGAAAACCCTGCATGGTTCCGCCCAAAAAGTTCGGTTTTTTCGCGCTGCGTATCCGGAGGTTGGCCTTGCACAGCCGAAGCCCCAACCGATGAGACTGCTATTTCTATCGATCTTCCTGCTGTGGGTAGGTTGTTCCCCGAAGGAGTCCGGATCGCCATCGGCCTCAGCGACTCCCTCGGAACCGGTTCTCAACTTCATCCACGACTGGATCCCCGAACCTGAACACGGGGGGTATTACGCCGCAGACCGACTGGGCCTTTGGAAGGCCGAAGGGGTGGCCGTCCGGGTCTTGGTTGGGGGGCCCAATTCCGAGATCGAGAAGCGGGTAGCGTTGGATCCGTTCGGCCTGGGGATTGTTCGCGGCGACTCCGTTTTTGTAGCCGTGGAACGGGGCCTGCCGGTGGTCGCAGTGAACGCCTACTTCCAGCATGATCCGCAGGGAATCATGGTGCGTGAGGATTCTCCGGTGAAGACCTTCGCCGATTTAGAAAATCGGGATATCGCCATGCAAATTGGAGCGACCTGGTTGATATACCTTCAGAAGAAATACGCGCTGAACCAGGTTCGGGTCCGACCGGTGACCGGCAATGTGGCCAACTTCGTCAAGGATCCCGACTGGATCACCCAAGCCTACCCCACGAGTGAGCCGTACTACGCACTGAAGGAAGGAGTCCGATCCCGGGTGCTTCAAATCAGCGAGTCCGGGTTTGATCCGTACCGCGTGATCATCGCCAACCGCCAACTGGTGCAGAAGCATCCAGAGCTGGTGGCCCGGTTCAGTCGCGGCGCGTATCGCGGTTGGCAGGAGTACTACCGCAATCCGCAGCCCATCCACGATTACCTCCGTTCCATTTCGCCGACCATGGAGGACGGAGGCATGCGTTTCAGTTACGTGGCCTTGCGCCGGTTGCGTCTGTCGGAAGGAGATCCTTCCCGGGCTGAGACCATGGGTGCGGTGGATTTAGAGCGTTGGCGATCTCTCGGGGTCATCTTGAAAGACCTAGGCGTCATCCAGTCCGTGCCCCCGTTGGAGTTGGTGATCTCGGCCGCCTTCACGCCCAAGGCTCTGGGCTTGGATCCCACGTTGCCGCCCCCGTTCTGGACGGACGCGCCCACTCCGTCGCCCAAGCCCTAGTCGACCTTCCTCTCATCCGTTTAAACCCATGGCCATGATCCCTTCCCAACGGACCCTCCTCAAGAATATCGCCTATTTGGTCACCATGGATCCGGATCGCCGTGTCCTCCGGAACGCGTGGTTATTGGCTGAGGATGGTGTGATTCGCTCCGTGGGGACCGGCCCAGCGCCACGGGTGGCTAAGGCTACGGTAGTGGATGCCCGCGGAGGGATAGCACTGCCGGGGCTCATCAACACCCACCACCACATGTTCCAGAATTTGGCGCGGGCCTTTGAGCCCATCGCCAGCCTGCCGCTGTTGCCGTGGCTGGCCGGGCACATGCCGCTGTGGCGTCATTTCAATCCCGACGACTTGTATGTGGCCACCCAGGTGGCCTGTGCCGAGTTGATGCTCAGCGGTTGTACCCTGACCAGTGACCACCACTACTTGTTTCCCCGCGATGGCAGCACCGGGATGCTCGATGCCGGATTCAACGCAGCCGCGGCCATGGGTATTCGCTACGTCGGTTGCCGGGGCTCGGTGAATTTGCCCAGCGACATCATGCCCGACTGGGCCTGCCAGGACCTCGAGGTGATCCTGGCTGACT
>JAPLUH010000137.1 GCA_026397675.1 Verrucomicrobiota bacterium | reverse complement strand
CGCGCTGGCAGGGATGGGTTTGTCTCCTAACCTATGTCGCAGCGATGGCTGGCAGTGCTGCCTGGGTTCTGCCCGAACACCCGATCCTCTTCGGAACCATCACCGGAGTTCTATCGGCGGTCTTCATTGGAATTTGCTACTGGAAGGGGGAACCCCCGAAGTGGCGCTGGGACGGGAAGCCCTTGTGACAAACTGCGATCACTCGCCAACTCTCCCTTCAACTCTCCCTTCATTCGATGACTCCCTCTTCCCCGCCCCTACCCCTCGGCCAAACCGCCCAACCTCGGCTCATGTCTCTCGATGCCCTGCGTGGCTTCGACATGTTCTGGATCGTCGGAGCCGAGGAGCTAATCCGCGGGCTTCAAAAGTTTTCCGGCGGCGGCGGCGTCTTGGGACTCATCGCCGAGCAACTGCACCACAAAGCCTGGGCGGGATTCCATTTCGAGGACTTGATCTTCCCGCTCTTCGTCTTCATCGCTGGCGTTTCACTAGTGTTTTCGCTCAGCAAAACCGTGCAGCAAACCGACCGGCGAACCGCCACGGTCCGAATCCTCAAACGCTCCGCCCTGCTCTACTTTATCGGAATCTTGTATTACGGCGGATTCTCCACGCCCTTTGAGCAAATCCGTCTACTTGGCGTCCTCCAACGCATCGCCCTGTGCTACCTCTTCGCAGGTCTTCTGTGTTGTTACCTCAAGCCCAAGGCGCTCATCGGCGCATGCGCTTGTTTGCTATGGGGCTCTTGGGCTATGCTGTCGTGGATTCCGGTGCCCGGACATGGGGCCGGTAACGTTGCCGAGGGAGCCAATTTGGCCAATTACGTCGATCAACAGTTCCTGCCGCTGCGCAAGCATGATGGGGATCACGATCCGGAGGGATTGCTTAGCACGCTGCCGGCCATCGCCAGTTGTCTCTTGGGTGTCTTCGCGGGCCTCATTCTCCAGAACCCCGCCCTCAACGATCGGAAACGGGTGCTCCGGTTGGTGGCTCTGGGTCTGGGTTGCCTCGCCGTCGGCTGGCTTTGGCACCTGAATTTCCCGGTCATCAAAAAGATTTGGACCTCGTCGTTCGTGCTCGTGGCCGGCGGATACAGCTACTTGTTGTTGGCCGCGTTCTATCAGGTGATCGATGTTTGGAAGTTTCAGAAATGGGCGACGCCCTTAGTTTGGATCGGCGTGAACCCCATCACCCTCTATTTTGGCGGGCACTTCATCGACTTCGAAGCCATGGCCAAACTGTTTTTCGGCGGACCCATCGGTGCGGCTTTCGGCCCCTATCAAGAACTGGTGATGGCCCTCACCACCCTCGGTTTCGGCTTCGCCTTCCTGCGTTACCTCTACCAACGCCGCATTTTCCTGCGGGTTTGACGGGGTCTTCAGGACAGGGTTCCTCAGGCCAGGGGCCGGCTTCTGCCCCCAAGGCCGGCGGTCATTTTCTCCTGCGTTCTTTCAGGGCTTGGGTTTTGATGTGGTGAATGCTTCCCAAGACCGCCCACTCGCATCGGAGAGATTTCGCTGCCGCTCTGTGGATTCAACTGCTGGCACTGCTGCTCATGGGCTCACCGGTCGTTTCATCGGACGACGCCAAGGGGCCCTCGCCGCTGGTACAACTGCAGACAGAGTCAGCGACTCTGAGTATCGAATCCAATGGGTCACTGATGGCGTTTTCGCGCCGGTCCGACGGGATGGATTATTTAGCCAAAAACCAACCCGCCCCGCTCTTGAGCCTCCGGTCCGGCGGAACCTTGCACGCTCCGGAGGGCGCGACGTGGGATGCCACAGCCCATCGGTTGACGCTCCGATTCGGCAAGTCGGGGCTCTCAGCCCAAATCCGTGTGATCTCCAAGGGGAGTCACCTGAGTTTCGAACTCATCGAGATCTCCCCGGCGGGCAGCGCCGATCTGGCCGTGTGGGGCCCGTATCCGACGAGCATCCGAAAGACGGTGGGAGAAGTCGTCGGCGTGGTTCGAGATGATACCTTCGCCCTGGGATTGCAGGCCCTGAATATTAAGACGCTCGGCGGGTACCCGGAAAACGACGAAGGCAGCGCCGACCGACCGTATGGTGCCCGGCCAACCGATTTCGGGAGCGTCTTGCAGGCCTATTCCATGGATCGATCGAAGCCGCGATCCATTGCCGTGTGGAGCAAGCGGGCCCCCAATATGCCCGTTGCCGCCGTGCCTGGCGAAACGGTCATCGGATCTAAGATTGCACTCTTCGGATGCCCAGAGCCGCAAGCGCTCGAAACACTCGGTAAGATCGAGGTGGCCGAGGGCCTGCCGCATCCGCTCATCGAGGGAGTCTGGGCCAAGATGTCTCCAGAACGCGGGCGCTCGTACCTCATCGCCAATTTTTCAGAATCCACCATCGATGAGATGCTGGGCTACGTGAAGCAGGCTAATCTCATGAGCCTCTACCATGAGAACGCCTTCAAGAGCTGGGGCCACTTCGAACCCAATCCGAAGTTCTTTCCCGGAGGCATTGCTGGACTCAAGGCCTGCGCCGACAAAGCCAAGGCGTCGGGGGTTCGGCTTGGAGCCCACACGCTGTCGAACTTCATCCAAACGCAAGACCCCTACATCACTCCAGAGCCCGACGCGCGCCTG